>CAUFVC010000001.1:0-40386 GCA_959029275.1 uncultured Eubacteriales bacterium
CCCGACCTATACCCTTAGCAGGGGCACCTCTTCGGCCACTTGAGTACTTCTCCAGCTCTACGAATGTTGCCATCACGGCGATCCTTTAATTGTATGCACAAAGATACAATTATAGTGCAAAAATTATTATACTAGATTAAGCCCTTCTTGTCAACGCTGTTTTACATTTTTTCCAAACTTTTTTGCAGAGATAGGTACAGTCCAACTCTGGTTAAACTGCAATGCTTCATTGGGATTATGCCTTTCATCTCAAAAATAAAAGAAGCAGATTGTCAGATGACAAAGTGCTTCTAAAACTATATGCAAAATTTAATTATCGGCTGCTATCGTTGCTGTTCCTCTCACTGCTATTGTGGTCCGCGCTATCATCTCCACTGTTTGGCAGCATATCGTCGATTCCCTCTTTGATATCGCTTCCGAGATCGTGGATACCGTCACTGAGATCATTTAAGCCATTGCTGATGTCGTCACCGAGATTCGTGCTGTGTTCAGAGCTCTCATTTGTAATGTTACTGTTCGCGCCATTATGGGAGCTATTGTTGTCTTTTCCGCCCTTGCACGCCGTCATAAGCGATAGGCAAAAGATTAAGGCGATTGCTATGCCAAGATACTTTTTCATTATGGTTTCCTCCTATAATAAAATAATGAACAATACTATCTTGGCCAATTATTAAAAATTAATACATACTCCCAATTTTTTCCATAATCATACAGACAAGTTCTCTTGTAGGCTTAAACTCAAAGTAGTGCGCCCCCTTTTGAGCATCAAGATAAATACAATAGTAGACTGGCGCTTGATGGGATATATTATAATATCGATCCCTCGTCATATACTTCTTTTTCCCATCCTCCTGGTGGTCGAGGGACGTCACCCTGGCGATTTTTTCAATATCCGCCACCGAGATATTGAGTATTAGCCGCTCCCTTTTTCCCTTTCCTACATAGATCGTCAGCTCATCGCTGATCAGGCCATACCGGTACTGCGTTGTCTCATGGCCAAATATCCAGTAGACGCCGAGAAAAAATGATACGATGGTCACCACATCTCTCCAGAAAACCCAGGGCAGAAAGTGATACATCAGGATATTAGAGCTCAGCATAAACGCAATGACAATAAAGACTTTTATGATAAGCTCCGTAACCCATGCATTTTTGTTGTTAGAATTTTCGTTATACATGTATGTTCTCCCCCGCCTTGCCTCTACTCAATATTCCCGGCCTCTATTCCTGATAGGCTAGCGCTGCCATATCGTATAGATTTGTGCCATCCCTATCAATGACCACCGTCAGCGGAAAATCGACCACCTCTAACTTTCGCACCGCTTCCGTCCCCAGGTCCTCCCAGGCAATCAATTCACAGCTTTTAATTCGACTTGCCAAAAGCGCGCCCGCGCCGCCAGTTGCCGCAAAATAGACAGCTCCATTGGCGACCATGGCGTTGATCACCTCCTGCGCGCGCTGCCCCTTTCCGATCATCCCCTTGAGTCCACGCTCTATGAGTTTCGGCGCATACGCATCCATGCGCCCACTCGTTGTCGGACCTGCCGAGCCGATAACCTGGCCCGGCTTTGCTGGGGTCGGTCCAACATAGTAGATAACAGCTCCCTCTAATGGAAAGGGAAGCCTCTGCCCGCTCTCCAAAGCCTGGCACATTCGTTTGTGGGCGGCATCCCGGGCCGTGTAGACAACGCCGCTTAACAGCACAGTATCCCCCGCCTTCAGCGTCTGCATCGTTTTCTCCGTCATGGGGGCGCTAATTCGCTTTATCATTGTGGAATCGCTTCTCCTTTTATAGCGTAATGGACTCATGTCTTGCCACATGGCAATTGATATTCACAGCTACCGGCATACCTCCGATATGGGTTGGATAGGTCTCGATGGCTAGCCAGAGCGCTGTGGTTGACCCGCCAAACCCTTGGGGGCCAATTCCCAGCCGGTTAACTTTTCTTAACAGCTCCCTTTCGATATCCGCCCACCTCTCATCTCGGGAATGTTCTCCCACAGGGCGCAACAGCGCTTGCTTCGCTAAACAAGCCACCTTCTCAAAATTTCCTCCCACGCCGACGCCTATGACCAGCGGCGGGCACGCATTGCTCCCCGCTAGCTTAACTGTCTCTATAACCGCATCCTCGATTCCTTGCAAGCCCTGAGAAGGTTTGCACATGTATAGCCGGCTCATATTCTCACTTCCGATCCCCTTTGGCGCTACCGTAATCTTGAGGGCCTCCCCGGGAACAATGGTATAGTGAATGATTGCGGGGGTGTTGTTTTTTGTATTGATCCGGTCCAAAGGATCTTTTACAACAGAGCTGCGCAGATAGCCTTCCGTATATCCCTTGGCCACTCCCTGGTTGATGGCATCCTCCAGCGCTGCCCCCTGAATGTGTACATCCTGACCGATCTCACAGAACACCACCGCCAACCCGGTATCTTGGCAAATCGGCATGGCGTTTTCCCGGGCAATCTGCGCGTTTTCCAACAGCTGATCCAATATCTCCATTCCGACTGGCGATCTCTCATGCCCCTTAGCCCTCCGCAGAGCCATTTCTGTCTCCTGGTTTAAATCTATATTGGCCTTCACACAGAGCGAGGCCACTGCATTCACAATGCAATCCGTATCGATTGTCCTCATATCCATCTCCATTTCTGCGCTGCTCTATGTACAGAGAGAATTTGTGTCCCACAGCGCACAGACACTTTTTCCTCATACCCACGGCACAATTTCCCGGGAAACAATTTATAATGCCCGCTTATTTTTTTCGATATAGGGAAGGAGACATGGCCAACAAAAGCGGAAAGATTTCCAATCTCCCAAACAGCATCGCCAAGGACAATGTCAATTTCGACAGATTCGAAAACTCGGAAAAATTCCCACTAGGCCCTACCATCCCCAATCCAGGTCCTATATTGCCCATGCAGGCCACAACGGAGCTGAAGGTTGTGGTAAAGTCAAATCCGTCCAGCGATACGATGAGGGATAACAAAAATAAGAGCAGCATATAGCTGATGAAAAATAGACTGACATTGTCAACCGTCTCCTGCTGCAATGTTTTTCCATCCATCTTGATGGCGCCGACCATCCGCGGATGGATGAGTTTATAAATGTCCCGCCGGACCTTTTTTAGCAGGATAAGCAGCCTTGAAACCTTCAGTCCTCCCCCTGTGGATCCTGCGCACGCTCCCACGAACATAAGCAAAAGTAAAATCATCTGCGCGATCTCAGGCCACTGACAATAATCTGCCGTTGCGTACCCTGTCGTCGTAATAATGGAGCTCACCTGAAAAAATGCCAGCCGGAACGACTCTCCAAAACCGCCGTATTGAGGCATAATGGAAAATGTGATCACCAGAGTCGCCACTAAGATGATACTCAAATACCAAAACAATTCTTCATTTTTGATCACCAGCTTGAATTCTCGGGCAAGCAACAGAAAAAAGATGGCAAAGTTGACCCCAAACAGCATCATAAAAATCGCGATGACATACTCCAAATAGGGACTTCCGTAAGCGGCGATGCTGGCGTTCATGATGGAAAAGCCTCCTGTGCCGGCTGTCCCAAATGCATGAACGAGGCTATCAAATACAGGCATTTTTCCTGCCATCAAAAAGATAACTTCCACAAATGTCAGCAGAATATAGATGCCATACAATAATTTTGCCGTGCCCTTAATCCGCGGCACCAACTTTTCCATCATGGGTCCCGGCATCTCCGCGCGCATTACATGGATGGAGCGATCCCCCGCCAGCGGCACGATGGCCATGACAAAGACCAAAACTCCCATGCCTCCGATCCAATGGGTAAAGCTCCTCCAAAATAGGAGGCCCTTGGGAAGCGTCTCAATCTCCGTCAGAATACTTGCCCCCGTCGTCGTAAATCCCGATATTGTCTCAAAGAGGCTATCAATATAGGATGGTATCGCGCCGCTGATGTAGAATGGCAGCGCCCCGAAGATGGACACTAGGAGCCATGCAAAGGCAACGATCGTAAAGCCTTCTTTTGCATAAATCACGCGATTGCGCACCTTGACAAGAAGCGCTCCGGCGCTGGCCGCAGCCGTAATGATAATCGTAATTAAAAATGCGCTTGCAGAGGAATCCTGGTATAAAACCGCTGTCAAGAGCGGAAGCAAGAGCAGCGCTGTCTCCGCAGCCAAAACCCGCCCGATCGTGTTGATAATCATTCGATAGTTCATTTCAATCTCCATTCCGGAGCGTTCCCACAGGGCGAAGAAAAACTTCAGCCGTGAGAGCTATCTGTGGCGCTCCGGCACAAATAGTCATGTGCCCTACATACGGAAAATATCGTTCAGCTCTCGGAGGCCATTGATGGTCGTTACCACAATCACGCTATCCCCCAGCTGAATCGTATCCTGGCCGCTTGGTATAATGATCTGTCCCTTTCGGGTGATACAGGCAACCAAGAGATTCTTTTTTAATTCAATGTCCTTCAAGGGCACGTTTAATCCCCGAAAACTCTCTCTCACCCTGAATTCCAAAGCCTCCACTTGATTGTCCACAATCTTTGTCATGGTCTCCACGTTACTGCCCCAAGAATTCTGCATGGCGCGAACATACCGAATAATATGGTTTGCTGTAATATATTTCGGAGATATGATACAGTCGATCCCCGCGTTTTCCATAATCTCCATAAACGTAAGATGGTTGATCTTGGTGATAACCTTATCGACTCCCCTGGAGATGGCATACATGGAAATGATAACATTCTCTTCATCCATGTTGGTCAGCGCAACAAAGGCATCGACTCCCTCAATCCCCTCTTCATTCAGGACTTCCTGGTCGGACCCATCTGCATTGATGATCATCGCCTTGGGAAGCGAATCGGTCAGTTGGCTGCACTGCTCAGGGTCGATCTCAATGATTTTTACCTTCATTCCTAGATTGCAGATCTGATTGCACAAATAGTACGCGATCTTGCCTCCGCCTACGATCATCACCGTTTTAATTTTGTGCATTAAAATCCCAATCTGCCTGAAAAAATCTGTCATATTCTTGGGGGAGGCGGTAATCGTAACTTTATCGCCTTCCTGTAAGCGAAAATCGCCGTTCGGTATAAAAACTGCGCCTTTCCTCTGAACCGCGCAAATCAAAATTCGAATTTTATATTTAGAATACAGTGTGTGGATGGCCATTCCGCCCAACGGGCTGTTAGGCATGACCTTAAATTCAGCCAACTCCACCTTGCCCCTAGAAAAAGAGTCAATTTTTATGGCGGACGGAAATTGTAAGATACGGGCAATCTCGGCCGCCGCCGCGGCCTCCGGGTTGACCGCCATGCTCAGCCCCAACTCGTCCTTGATAAAGCTCATCTCATCTGAGTATTCCGGGTTGCGAACTCTCGCAATGGTGTGCTTTGCTCCCAGTTTCTTCGCAATAAGACAGCAGATGATATTCAACTCGTCGCGGGATGTGACGGCGATCATTAGATCTGCCTCCTGGACGCCCGCCTTCTCCTGAATCTTATAATTCGCTCCATTGCCTTTGATGCAATTCACGTCTAACGTGTTGCTTGAGTTGTTCAATACAGTTTCATTGTTGTCGATGATGACGATGTCGTGCCCCTCTTTAGCCAGCTGCTGCGACAGTGTGAATCCCACTTTGCCATCGCCTACAATCACTATCTTCATTTTGATCTCCATTTTGCTATGATGAATTTTGATACGCTACTATCATATCACAAGTTGCGATATTTGCAATATGCAAATAAATCATTTCCCAGGAAATATTCGTGAGATTACTTGTGATTCTTACCCTTTCAGGATATAATAAAGAGATCATGGTTATGTTGAAGATTATACAAAGAGGAGGCTTCCATTTTATGACATCAAAAACATTGTGGGAAACGTATTCGCCGTCCATGAGAAAAGACGCAGAAAATTTCTGTGAAGGATATAAACAGCATATTTCCTCTTGCAAGACAGAGAGGGAGTGTGTCGATGCCGTGACGCGCGCGGCTGTGGAACGAGGATATAAGGACATTACAGACGTAGGCGCCCTGACGCCAGGCGCGAAAGTGTACGCCGTGAATCGCGGAAAAATGCTGGTGTTGATCCATGTAGGGACTCTCCCTTTTGAACAGGGATTCAATATATTAGGGGCCCACATAGACTCCCCTCGTCTGGATCTAAAGCCAAATCCCCTGTATGAAGACAGTGGCTTTGCAATGTTAAAGACACACTACTACGGCGGCATCAAAAAATTTCAGTGGGTGACGCTTCCTCTTGCGCTCCACGGCGTTGTATTTAAGAAGGACGGCACCAAGATTCAGGTCGTAATAGGGGAAGATCCGCAGGATCCGGTATTCGGAATTTCGGATGTGCTCCCTCATCTCGGAAAGGATCAGAACGAAAAAACGCTTCCCAAAGCCTTTACAGGGGAAGATCTCAATATCTGTTTTGGCAGTATTCCTATTGAGGGGGAGGGTTCTGAGCGGGTCAAAGACTCCGTCCTCTCTATCTTGAAAGACAAGTACTCCATCGAGGAAGATGACTTTCAATCAGCGGAGATAGAGGTTGTCCCGGCGGGACAGGCACGCGATTATGGCATCGATCGCAGTATGATCCTTGCCTACGGGCATGATGACCGCATTTGCAGCTATACTTCCTACATGGCGATGCTGGACGAGGACGCCGTTCCCGCTAAAACCTGTGTCACCCTATTGGTCGATAAAGAAGAAATCGGCAGTGTCGGCGCGACGGGTATGCACTCAAGATTTTTTGAAAATACAATGGCTCAAATTATTGAAAAATGCGGCCATTACTCAGAACTGTCCCTCCGAAAGGCGCTGGCCGCCTCGTGGATGCTCTCCGCCGATGTCAGCGCAGGTTTTGATCCCAAATACGCATCCGTCCATGAAAAGAATAATGCACCGTTTTTTGGGAAAGGCCCTGTGCTTCACAAGTACACCGGCGCCGGCGGAAAAAGCGGCTCCAATGACGCGTCGGCAGAGTATATTGCGAGACTTCGCCGCTTGTTTGATCAGGAGGCTATCCAATTTCAGATGGCAGAGTTAGGCAAGGTGGATCAGGGCGGCGGCGGAACCATCGCGTATATTCCCGCCCAGTATGCAATGGATGTCATCGATCTGGGAATTCCGCTCCATAGTATGCATGCCCCGTGGGAAGTGGCGTCCAAGGTTGATATATTTGAAGCCTATCGGGCATACCGCGCCTTTTTGAAAAATATGTAAATATTGAAAATGCACGCCGCTTGAGGCCCGCTGCAACCCTGTGTTTCAGCGGGCTTTTAAGAAATTTGTAAGAAACAACCGTTGGCATTTTTTAAACTTATGTGCTACAGTATTGTATATAAAGAAATGCGAAAGGACGTAGGGAAATGGACAACTATAGAATACTGGTTGTTGACGATGACGAGGCAATCCGGGATGCCGTTGAAATCTATCTTCGCCAAGAAAATATGCAGGTTTTGAAGGCGGCAAATGGAATCGAGGCCCTTCGGATTCTCGAAAAAGAGCAGGTGCATCTGATTCTGATGGACATCATGATGCCCCGTATGGACGGTATGAACGCCACGATTAAAATCCGAGAAAAGTTGAATATTCCCATCATTATGCTCTCTGCCAAGTCGGAGGATACCGATAAGATTCTAGGCCTCAACATTGGCGCAGATGATTATGTGACAAAGCCATTCAACCCACTGGAGCTTGTGGCACGGGTAAAGTCCAATCTTCGCCGTTATACCGCTCTGGGCAATCTCAATTCGCCAGATGCGGCAGAATCTGAGGAATCCAGCGACGAGATCGTAGTCCGCGGATTGACCTTGAATACTAGCACAAAGACAGCGTTTGTCAACGGCGAGGAGGTTCGCCTGACGCCCCTGGAGTATAAGATTTTGGAGCTTCTCATGCTGAACAAGGGCCGCGTGTTTTCCATAGAAGAGATCTACGACCGCGTCTGGCAGGAGCCGGCTATCAACGCAAACAATACAGTGGCCGTCCATATTCGCCGCATCCGCGAAAAGATCGAGGTCAACCCTCAGAATCCTGAATATTTAAAGGTGGTGTGGGGTATTGGCTACAAAATCGAGCGCTAAATTGGCGGCGCACGCCGCCGTGAAGGACGACATGAAGAAGACTGCCGCTGCCCAAAAGATTAAGTGGAACGTCTTTTTTAGACGGGTTGGCGCCGTTATGTTATCTGTCCTGACTCTCGTCTCCATGACTTCCTGCTTTCTTTTAGGCGCAGATGTCCTAACCCATAGGGATTACATTTTTAGTAACCCCTATTTGGAGAGCCAGAATTTTAAAATTGAACTGAGTAATTTCCTCTATAACCTAAACTCCAATATTAAGGAGGCCGCGGGCGGCAGCATTGCATTTCGAGACTATATCAGCGCCAACCAGCAGACAGAGCTGCAAGAAAAGCTCATTGATGCGGACCCCATGGTTAAATATTCTACCTCCTCTTTTTTCTACTATCGCTTGGTCAATGAAAGCGGAACGGTAATCTGGCAAAATCCGGCTGATTTTTCTACCGGGGGGGATGTGGCGAAGACGCTTGAATACCCCACGCCGCAGAAATCCTCTATTTCTTCTGAATATCCTTCCTCCCAGAGCACAGACATCAACACCACGTTGAACGATATGAACTGCCGCTTAACCATTTATGTCGTTCCCAACGGCCGGCTGGCAACAGATCTCAACTATTCTGAGTCCATCCACCAGCGGATCTTGAAGGAAGTCGCCCTATTTTTTATCCTATTAGTCGTGTCCATCGCCCTATCCTACGCTCTCGTCAAAGCATTTCGGCCCGCTGATTTCCTCTTTTCCAATTCCACGTCGATTCGAGTTCGCCACCTCTTTTGTAAATTTCCTCCGGATCTCTTTCTGTTGTTCATTTTTCTGCTATATCGGCTCTCCGTTCAGCATCTGTACTCCATCTTTATCGTCCCCATCACAATGGATCACTTTCTGTATTTCTCGCTGACAATGCTGGCCTTATTCCTCACATGCGCCTATCTATTCTATGAATACGCGCTGTACCTGAATGCGCTGACAAAAGTACACTGGAAAAATTCGCTGCTCTATCACGCGGGTCATCTGGTATATGATGCACTCTGCGGTATAAGCCTGAATAAGCAGCTTACCTTTACGACCTTGATTCTGTTGGCTTTTACCGGTATATGGGGATATCTCTGCATCTCCCTCGTATTAAGCCGCAATTTTTTGGGCTTCTTCCTGCTGCTCCTCTATATCTGCATTCCACTTCCCATCACCCTGCGCTATATCAGCCAGCTAAATCGCATTATGAAGGATACAGAGGAGATGGCGTCCGGCAATTTGGACGCGAGCATCTATATTCCAGGTCATGGCGTGCTGTCGAGATTTGCCAATTCCATTAATAACATACGGTCCGGCCTAAAAACGTCGGTGGATCAGGCGGTCAAGAGCGAGCGGATGCGGTCGGAGCTTATCACTAACGTCTCCCATGATCTTAAGACCCCCCTGACTTCCATCATCTCCTATGTGACCTTGCTTCAACAAGCGGATCTGACGGAGGAAGAGCGGGACAAATACCTGAAGATCATTGACCAGAAGGCGGCAAGACTCAAGATTTTGATCGACGACCTTTTTGAAGCCTCCAAGATGTCTTCCGGTGCGGTGGAATTGGATATTTCCAGGGTAAACGTTTCTGACCTACTTCTTCAGGCGCTTGGGGAGTACGATGAACGGGTGCAGACCTCCACCCTTGAATTCCGCACCGACATCGAAAGTCCTCATCTCTATGCCTATCTGGACGGCCGAAAAACTTGGCGCGTTTTCTCTAATTTGATAACCAACGCTCTCAAGTATTCTCTGGACAATACGCGAGTTTACCTGACTTTAAAGGAACAAGGGGACTGGATTTATTTTACAATAAAAAATATCTCCGCCTATGAGATGGACTTCTCACCGGACGAGATATTCGAACGCTTCAAGCGCGGCGATAAATCGCGCAATACCGAGGGTTCGGGGCTTGGACTCGCAATCTCCAAAAGTATCATGGAGCTACAGGGAGGCGACATGCGGATTGAAATTGACGGCGACCTCTTCAAAATTACGGCCATGTTCCCCAAAACAATAAACCAACTGAAGGCTTGACAAAGTTTTCTTGAAATTTTTAATTTTACCCTTGCCAAAACCGCTATTTTGTTGTACAATAGTTTTTGCTATCAAGGATAGCATGCACCTGTAGCTCAGTGGATAGAGCGATGGCTTCCGGAGCCATGCGTCGGGGGTTCGAATCCTCTCAGGTGTATTTTTTTATTAATTCGATAGCTGGGGATATTCTTATCGCTTAAATTATAGGAGAACGCAATCGTCAGAGATGAGGGCGTTTCGTATCACTATATAGAACCATCCAGAGAAGTTGCGTGCAACAAATATGCAATTGA
The DNA here is from genome assembly GCA_959029275.1 of uncultured Eubacteriales bacterium. Classification (GTDB taxonomy): domain Bacteria; phylum Bacillota; class Clostridia; order Lachnospirales; family Bianqueaceae; genus Bianquea. The sequence goes on from CAUFVC010000001.1 coordinate 10,411, forward strand.
CACCATTGAAAAAGTATTTCAAGATGAAAATATTCCGTATATTAAAGCAAAAACATGGACTCCATCACTCTTTATCATCTGCATTGTCCTGTAGGCCTTCGATAAGCCGTCGAATTTTTTGTTCCCGGAGATCCGATTCTGCTCTCAGATATCGTATTTCAAATACGCTCCCCTCCTGTGTCTCTCCGGGCAGCATTTCCCTAGGAATGCGATAAAGCTTCCTGGTTGCCGCATTCTGTACCAGTGCATCCTCTTCTACAAATTGATCGACTACATACTTTTTTACAATCGTATCGGCAAACATAGAATCTCCCTCCTTTTATGTGCGATTTCCCGGTGATGTTGACCCCCATAGTTTTCAGAATATTTTGTTAATTGTTAGATTCCCTAACAGTGGGAGTTCGACCGCCTGCAAGGGTTCATAATAGCACTTCCCCTCTCAACTTGTCAAGGGAAATTATATAACAATAATACGCCTCTTTTTTGTGTATATTGCCGCCCTTCCATCCTTAGATTTAGCACTTCCATAGGATAAAAAAGCGCCTGGATTTCGGGGGAGGTGAAATCCAGGCTCATTTGAGGGGGGTATTAGATGATTGTACCTATAAAACAAAAGCTTGCAGGTATGGCATACCTTTGTTTTATAATGGAGTTCTCAGGTACATTACTCAGTATTGCCATATCTGTATGATTTATACAATCCCTCTAAAATTTCTTATTTCTCTAGTATAAAACGTTTGATCACTTCCGCCACCGCATCCTCGTCGTTGGTTCTTTTCGTGATATAGTCCGCACTTTCCTTGATAGGGTCCTCCGCATTGGCTACTGCAACTCCAAGGCCTGCCCTCCGGATCATTGGAATATCGTTGTAGCTGTCGCCCATACAAATCACATCCTCCATCTCTAAGGACAACCGATTTACTGCTCTCTCCATTGCGATTCCTTTGTCTATGTTGGACGGCACTAATTCATATAGGTACGGAGCCTTTGTGGAGGAAGATATGAATCCTCTGATCTCTGGGGGAAGCGCAGCGCCTATCTGATTTTGAACCATCCGGAGACCGTCAGGCGATTTGGTTATAAGGACAAGCTTTAGGAGGCGTTCATCGACTATGGCGTTCAAATCGTCAAGAAGCTTGGCCTTTGTTCCGGTCCTTGCCTCGTAGATATCCGTTGTCTCATCCCTTCGCTCCACATAGTACTCATCGTCCCGATATAGGTGGAGGTTCATGGCATCCTGGTTCTGTCTGGCGATCTCGATAAAGCCCGCTGCATACTCATGGGGAAAGAAATTAGCCTCTACCGCCTCATGGGTCGCCGCTTTAAACGTCATACAACCATTCAGCGCGATATAGACGTCCTCTATGTCCCAGGGGCCCAACTCATCGATATATCTCCGCATTGCGGCTGGCGCTCTCCCGGAGCACACGATAATCCGGCAGCCATGTCCCCTGGCCTGTCCGATACAAGTCAGATTGGTTTTCGAGATCTCCTTCTCCGTGTCCAATAGCGTTTCGTCCAGATCGACGCCAATCGCTTTGTATGCTTTTTCAAACATTCGCCTTTATCCTCCCACTATACGCGCTGGGCCACCACATCCCGCAGGACCTGTTCCTCCTCCGGTGACAACCGCTGTTCGCAGGTTCCCTTCTTCACGATCTTGGCATACATATACCCGCCCTCCCGGTTATGTATGTTATTTAAGATGTAGCCATTGTTCTCATCGTCCAACAGAACCCAGACGAAGGATAAATCCCCTCCCATTCCTTCAAATGCATTGTAGCGGAGCATCTTGGATTTGTACAGGCTGTTGTTGACTTTACGCTCCACGGTTCCCGCCACGTACCGTTTCAGATTTTGTACTTCCTCTTGGTTCACATTCACCTTTCTAGCGCAGTCCTGAAGCACATGTTCCAGTTTTTTTCCATCCTGTCCCTGCATAAAAGCTTCATAGCGTCTCCGAAGCTTTTTAAATTTTACAAGATTGACCAACAATAGAATGCAAAAAAGAATGAGCAGCGCCAAAACCCCTGCCATAAACCAGACAATATTGGTTTCGACGAAACGTAGAATCATCTCCACTTATGTATCCTCCCACTTTTGTCTAATACTGTTTTATACTGTCGAATAAAGTCAGAAGCCGATCCAGGTCTTCCTCAGAATAGTATTCGATTTCGATCTTTCCCTTTTTCTTCCCCTGTGTCACGATGACCTTAGTGCCCAGCACCTCCTTCATCCGCTCTTCAACCGAATGGTAAATTGGATTAGCTGGGGTAGGCGGAGCCGCTTGAGGCTTATTTTTTTTCATCTGTTGCAATATCTTCTCCAGCTGGCGCACGCTCAAATCCTCATCCATCACCCGCAACGCCAGGGTATATTGAAGCTCTCTATCCTCAATTCCCAATAAAACTTTGGCATGACCCGCCGACAGAACTCCCTCCATCATCATGCTCTGCACTTGTTCCTGCAAATTAAGATATCGAAGGCAGTTGGCGATGGCAGACCGGCTTTTTCCAACTCTCTGCGCAATCTCCTCCTGGGTCAATTGGTACTCTTTGAGCAGCCTCTGATAGGCTCGCGCTTCTTCAATTGGATTCAGATCCTGCCGTTGAATATTTTCAATAAGGGAAATCTCCAGCGTCTCTTCCTCATTATAGTCTTTTATTATAATCGGAACCTCTTTGACACCTGCCAGTTTCGCTGCCCGCCACCTTCGCTCACCGGCGATAATTTTGTAATACTCATCCTTCTTCTGTACCAGCAGCGGTTGTAGAACTCCATATTGGCGTATTGACTCAGCTAGTTCTTCAAGCTTCTCCTCATCGAAATCTTTCCGCGGCTGTTCCCGGTCGGGTTCCACTTGATAGATGTCAATCATCATAATCGGATTATCCGATGCGCCGCCCTCGCTATTCAGCTCACCGGGCTGCTTTTCAATATCCTCAAAGTCTGGACCGATGAGAGCATCCAAACCTTTACCCAAACCTCTTTTCTTCATGATAGCCTCCTGTTATGTGTTAAAAATTCTGCCGCCAAATTGCGATAACTTTCGGCTCCCTTGGAGCGATCGTCGTAGTATATAATCGGCTGGCCATAGCTCGGAGCTTCCCCTAACCTTACATTTCGCGGTATAATCGTCTTATATGTTTTGCTAGGCATGTATCCTCGCACTTCTTCCACAACTTGATTTGAGAGGTTGGTACGGTTATCGTACATTGTAAATAGGATCCCTTCAATTTCTACTGCGGGATTCAGCCGTTTCTTCACAAGGTTGATTGTATTGATAAGTTGACTCAGCCCTTCTAATGCATAAAATTCACATTGGATCGGCACTAAAACGGAATCGGCCGCACAAAATGCATTGATTGTCAACATATTCAGCGATGGCGGGCAGTCAATCAGTATAAAATCATAGTATTCTTTTATTTTCTCCAAATGGTTGGCTAATAAAAACTCGCGGCGGTTAATGCCAATCAATTCAACCTCTGCACCAGCTAAATCCATGCTTGCGGGTATAATTTCTAATTTAAATTCAGGCAAATTGATTTTACACTCTGTAAACTCCGCATCACCTAGAAGAAGTTCGTAGCTCGTTTTCTCCAGTGAATCTTTATCGATGCCAAATCCACTGCTGGCATTCCCCTGTGGATCCATATCCACTACAAGAATAGCATTATCTTTATCCGCTAAACATGCGGCTAGATTCACAGTCGTAGTCGTTTTTCCAACTCCACCTTTTTGATTAGCCACGGCAACGATCTTTCCCACACACTCACCTCCCTATTGCTTTCGTGTTTTATTATATCATATTTTAGAACAGAAACAAATACGTTTTCTTAAAAAGATTATGATATCTTTATATCTACCATATTAAGACACAAAAATGTTCCACGTGGAACACTGATATCCGTTTTTATTCGGTACCAGTTGTTCCACGTGGAACATTTTATAAATAAACTATTCTGACGACAACTTATCTGTTTCTCAACTCACTCAGGGATAACTACACTCTGACGATTGACAATCAAACGCAGCGCCTTCTGTTTGACCTCAATTTCCAGCGGCAGCAGCGGGCCGCTCTCACCGTCAACATCGGACTCCCGCAAGCCATCCTGTATATTCTCTGATGATATCAAAAAATGGTTCGATTGTAAATGCAATACCGACTTATCCTTCAAATGTTCCCCCTTAAGCATACGGACAAACAAAAGTGTCATCTCTGGAAGAGAAACCTGGCGAATCCCGACAAAATCATAAAGTCCATCGCTCAGATCCGCATCTGTAGCAAGTTTAAATCCGCCGGCCGAACCGGAATTTAAAACTAAAAACAGAATAAAGTTATCTTCATACACCTCACCGTTAGCCTCTACACGCAGTTTAAATGGCCGAAAACTTGGAAGTTGTCCCGCACCCTTCAAATAATACGCCATCTTTCCAATCAAATTCTTCAAATCAGTATTAACGGTCTGTGACACATTGGTAAACAGTCCTGCCCCGCATACATTGATGAAGTATCGTCCATTGACACATCCCACATCCACATCTTCCATCTGCATATTCGCTAACAAGTTGATGCATTTCTCATATTCTGAAGGAAAGCCAAGACTCCTGGCAAAGTCATTTGAGGTGCCAGCAGGGATAACGCCTAATGGCACTTTGTGCTTGCAATTCATCAGGCCATTGACAACTTCGTTGATGGACCCATCTCCTCCTGCGACAAACACAGCCGCCACATTGGAGAGATCAGCGGCCAGCAGATAGGCACCCATGTCACCCTTCGCACGGCTTCTAAATATCCGTGTATCGTAACCGGCGGCATTAAAAACCGTTATAAATTCATCTAATTCAAATCGAAAATAGGTATCGCCAGCTTTCGGATTATAAAGTAAGATCACTTCCTGCATATATACCTCCATTCCGGAGCGTTAGCGACAGGGGCAACTTCTGCCACGATAGCTATTTGTGACGCTCCGGCACAAATACTGCTCTGTCCTTACATTTTTTCAGGCGCTTTAACCCCAATAAGGTCAAGTCCACTCTGCAAAACATGCGCAACCATAGCTGTTAAACCTAGCCTTGCCACACGCAACTCTTCATTCTCTGCACCTAGGATCGAATTTTCATGGTAAAATTTATTAAATGCCGTAGCCACCGCCACCGTATATCGAGTCATAATATACGGCTCAAGCTTGTCTGCCGCCTCCCGTACCCTCTGGGGAAAGATCTCGATCAATTTCAACAGGTCTTGGGAATATTCATCAATCAGACATGCCGGATTTATCTTGGCAGACTCTGTCTTCACCCACTGCGCTTTGCGCAAAATACTCGACGCTCTGGCAAAGGTATATTGAACATAGGGCCCCGTCTCGCCGTCAAAATTCAGAACCTTGTCCCATGAGAATGTGACATCCTTGATCCGGTTGTTAAACAGGTCATGGAAAACAACAGCGCCCACTCCCACCTGTCTGGCAACGTCCTCTATATTCTCAAGATCCGGATTTTTTTCACGGATAATATCCCGTGTCTTCTGAATAGCCTCCATCAACAGATCTTCAAGAAAAACAACGTTTCCGCCGCGGGTTGACAGCTTGCCCGACTCAAGGCTCACGAGCCCATAGGGCACATGGACCAAATCTTTACTCCAGGAATATCCCATCTTCTCAAGAACCTTGAAAACCTGGGCAAAATGCAATCCCTGATCGAAGGCCGTTACATAAATACATTTATCAAAATCATAGGTTTCTTTTCGATAGATGGCGGCGGCGATATCCCTTGTTGCGTATAGCGTACTGCCATCCTTTTTGAGCACGATGCAGGGCGGCATATCGGAATCCGACAGATCGACGATCATCGCCCCTTCGCTCTCCACCAGCAAGCCTTTATCCTTTAATTCCTGTATTGGGCGCTCCATCTTGTCATTGTAGAAACTCTCCCCATTGTAGGAGTCAAATTGTACATCCAACAGATCATAGACCCTCGACACCTCTTTTAGACTTATATCGACAAATTTCCGCCAGAGAGACAAAACGCGCTCATCCCCCTGCTCCATTCTGGCAAAGTACTCTCTGGCCTTATCGTCCAATGAAGGGTCCTTCTTAGCCTCATCGTGGAACCGAACATATAGGTCTAACAGGCCCCGGATTCCTTTCTGTTCCACAAGCTGAGGATCACCCCACGTCTCATACGCCACTGCCATCTTTCCAAACTGAGTGCCCCAATCCCCCAGATGATTAATTCGAACTGTCTGATATCCTAAAAATTGATACAGCTTATGAATTGAATTTCCGATAACCGTGGTTCGAAGGTGGCCAATGTGAAAAGGTTTTGCGATATTGATTGACGAATAGTCAAGCACGATCGTCTTCCCCGCTCCCTCATCTGATGCGCCAAAGCACTCGGCAGCGTTGTACTCCTCTACTATAATGGCAGCCAGTTTCTCCCGCGAAATAAACATGTTGACATAAGGCCCAACGGCCTCCACCTTCTCGAAAAATTCAAGTGAACCGGCCCTCTGTGCAATCTCCTGTGCAATGACAGCTGGAGCTTTTCGAAATTCTTTTGCCAGGCGAAAACAGGGAAATGCATAATCCCCCATAGCTTTTTCCTTCGGTGCTTCTATAATCGTGTTTATCTGATCCAGTGAAAGTTCAGGAAGGATCTTTGCAAACTCCGACCCTACATACTCACGAATACCCATCATTTGTCTCCCTTTCCTATATCGATACCCACTATTATACTAGGTTCCACGTTTTTTGTCCAGACATTATTGTATCCCTCACCCGGTGAAAAAAATATAAATATATAATATAAAAATATATTGCAATTTCGCTGAAAGTAGTAGATAATAAGTTATATACTTCTTTGCGGAGCAGAAAGGATGAAACTATGAAGTCCTCAACATACAAAAAGATTCTAACCATCGCTGGCGCAACCACCGCTGGCTTAGGTATCCTTGCTGGCATCAATGCCATTGTATTTCGCCGGGCTACCTCTGACCATCTTCTCGAGCATGAGCCCGGGAATTTCTTTCATTGGCGATACGGTGATGTCTTTTATACTGTCCGCGGTACAGGGACACCTGTTCTTTTAATTCACGGCATTTATCCTGGAGCGGGAGAGCACATGATGCGAGCACTCTCCGAAAACCTAGCCTCCTGTCATCGCGTCTACACCCTTGACCTGCCGGGCTTTGGCCGTTCAGATAAACCGATGATCACCTTTACAGCCTATTTCTATGTCCAGCTCCTCAATGATTTCGTTGAGCAAGTCGTCAAATCTCCTGTGGGCGTAATCGCGGATTCCCTGTCCTGCACCTTCTGCTCATTAGCCTGTCAAATGCAGCCGAACTTCTACCGCAAACTGCTATTTGTCAATCCTCGCAACGCTGTGGAGAGTGCGCCTAGTCCCGGCTTTCTCTTCAAATTATCGCGCCGGCTGTTAGAGACACACATCGTAGGGACCTTTATCTACAATCTCCTGACATCGCGTCCCCTATTGCGGCGACAATACCAAAACCGCAACATCTCCCTCACGCCTACCATGCTCATGGAAAGCTGGGAGAGCGCGCATTGTAAAGGCTCCTGTGCCAAATACGCCTATTTCTCCTATCTGACCCATTACATGGACGCGGACATTATCCGGCCCTTAGCAAAAATCGACCATGATCTCTATATCATCTTAAGCGGAGACTTACTGCGCGACAGAAAACAAAAACAAAAATTAGAGGACATCAATTCCTCCATCGAGGTGGAACTCATGTCTCCCTGCGCAGGCTTCCCCTGGCTTGAAGCGCCGGACGAATTTTTATCCATCTGCCATTTTTATTTTTCCTAGCGGCGAAAAAACAGGCTATGACACTCCAATTGTCATAGCCTGTTTTTAACGTAAGACATCTTCCGCGAGTTACTCATATCAAGGGCCGAATCATGTACACATGCTCCATACCAGCACACATGTGGCGCTCCCCCTCAACGGAAAAGCCAAGCTTTTCATAAAATCCCTGGGCCTGCGCCTGTGCATGCACCACGCCCTGAAGCCCTCCCCTTTCAAATGCCTCATTGATCATAATCTTCATGAGAAAGTCCCCAATATGCTGTCCCCGATAGGATCTGCGCACGGCGATCCTTTCAAAGAAATAGACGCCGTTCTTTCCCTTCCGCAACCTCCCGGTGGCAATCGGCTCTTGCCCCTCATAGATCACAAGGTGATCTGCCTTCGCATCCAGAGCATCTCTTTCCAGGGATGGGTGTACCTTCTGTTCCTCCACAAAGACCTCCTGCCGGATCCTAAACGCCTCCGCCAGATCCTCGTCCGGTCCCTTCCAGATTCCTCTCAGCATCCGAAGCTGGCCTCCTTATTTATATGGAACTCGAATGATCATCTCATAATAATCGCCATTCTTCTCCTCATCCACCTCCACAGGCACGCCAGCGTCCTTCATATAGGTAACCGCCTTTTGCACTGTGTTGGTAAACAAGCGGATGTCTTTTATGTAGCGCTTGATCTTCTGCTTGCCAGCTGTGTCGCCGTCTGTCTCCTCTTCCGCCTTCTGCTCCTTTTTCAGGATACTATCCAGCACGGCTTCCACAAGCTCCTCCGTGTGCTTAACCGTCAGATTCTCCTCAATCACCCGAAGCAGCACCTTTCGCTGTAGCGCTTCATCCGGAAGCTTTAACAGAACACGGGCATGCCGCTCTGTCAACCCATTTTCCATCAAATCCTTTTGAATCTGTGGCGAAAGTTTCAACAGGCGCAGTTTGTTTGCTATGGTGGACTGACTCTTTCCCATCATCTTTGCAATCTGTTCCTGGCGGAGATCATAATCCTCAATTAAATTCAGATACCCCTGTGCCTCTTCAAAATAGTTCAAATCCTGCCGTTGAATATTCTCAATCAAGGCCAAAACGGCGCTCTCCTGATCGGTTATATCCACCACGATGGCAGGGATCATGGTCAAGCCGGCCAACTGGGACGCGCGAAGGCGCCTCTCACCCGCAACGAGTTCATATCCATCCCCCAGCGTTCGGACGCTTATGGGCTGCATGACGCCGTGTTCCTTGATGGACTGCGCCAGTTCCCCCAGCGCCAGATTATCGAAGGTCCGCCGCGGCTGGTAAGGATTCGGGCGTATTTTACTTATCTCCACTGAAATGACAGATACCGTTTCATATTTACTCTGGTCAAAAGAATTCATTAGTTTAAAGACCCCTTTATACGGTGAGATGATTCCGATCGCTCATAATGGTTCTTTCTTTATTTTACTTTGTTTTCTAGGATATTTCAAGGGCAAACTGCCGATCTTCTCAAATATTGTTATAAAATGACGATACTCTGTATATGGTATGGCCATATCCATCGTCTCCCGGATAGAAAACTGCAATTTCGACGCAGCATTGCGGGAAATCGCTAGCTCCTCTTCAATGCTGGGTCCCTTGTAGGCCAAAAAGAGGCCGCCTTGTCTTATAAATCCGGAACAATACTCCAACAATACCGGCAGAGGGGCAACAGCCCTAGACACGGCTACATCATAGTTTTCCCGATACTCCGCCCTATGCCCCAGCTCTTCGGCACGGCCATGAATGCAGGTTACATCCCTCAATCCCAGCTGTCTACACACTTCCTGTAAAAAGACAACCCGTTTCTGCAAAGAATCCAACAGCGTCAGGGATACCCCTGGCAGTAAAATCTTCAGGGGTATCCCCGGAAAGCCCGCCCCCGTTCCAACGTCAATCAACCGCACTTGCTGTCGGCCATCTCTCAGTAGCGCCACGCCACCGGCCAGGCTATCAAGAAAATGCTTTCCGATAATCTCCCGCTCTTCTGTGATGGCGGTGAGATTCATTTTCTAATTCCTCTGCACACGTAAATCACAGTAAACCGTGAACTCCCGAACCTTCCCCCTGTCCAGCACAAGACCCCTTTCTTCTGCTCCCAGCCGCAGACATTCCTGAACTGCCTCATCCATTGCCCTTATCTCCCTACTTTTTTCGAAGCCGGTATTGCTCCAGATATACGAGAAGAACATTCACATCCGCTGGCGATACGCCGGAAATCCTGGACGCCTGGCCCACTGACCGCGGCCGCACCTTGGACAGTTTCTGTTTCGCTTCCAACCGCAAACTCGTGATTTCCTCATAATCTAACTCCTGCGGGATCAGCTTTTGCTCCATTTTCTTAAACTGCTCTACCTGCTGCATCTGCTTTTCGATGTAACCCTGATATTTTATTTGAATCGAGGCTTGCTCCCCGATTGCTGAATCTAAGCGCGGCCGCTCAGGAGCCATTGCCTCCGCGTCGCCAATGGCGAGCACATCGCCATAGGACACCTCCGGCCGGCGAAGCAGCTCGGCTAGCGAAATCCCTGACCGTATTGGGGAGGTCTTTAAGGAATCCAAAAACTCATTCACTGCCGGGGAAGCATTGATATAGGTTTTCTCCAGCCGCTCTATTTCCTGGGAAATGTCCTCTTTTTTTTGAAGAAAACGGCTATATCTGGCATCGGAGATAAGCCCAACTTTATACCCCATCTCCGTCAACCGGAGATCCGCGTTATCTTGGCGGAGCAAAAGCCGATATTCTGCTCTCGATGTCATCATGCGGTATGGTTCATTCGTACCCTTTGTCACCAAGTCATCGATCAGCACGCCAATATACGCCTGTGACCTGTCCAAAATCAGCGGTTCCCGCCCTTTGATGGACAGCGCGGCGTTGATTCCCGCGATCAGCCCTTGAGCCGCCGCCTCTTCATACCCTGAACTCCCGTTAAACTGACCGGCACTGTAAAGCCCCTTCACCTGTTTGATCTGTAAGGTATGGTCCAAGGCCAGCGGATCAATACAGTCATACTCAATGGCATATCCCGTCCTCATGATCTGAACATGTTCCAAACCGGGCAATGTTCTGAGCATATCCCGCTGCACATCTTCTGGCAGAGAGGAGGACATCCCCGATACATAATATTCGAACGTGTGATCGCCTTCCGGCTCCAAAAATACTTGATGCCGCTCCTTATCAGCAAATCGAACCACTTTGTCTTCGATAGACGGACAATATCGAGGTCCAATTCCGCGAATGTCACCCGAGTATAAAGGAGACCGGTGCAGATTATTCCGGATAATGGCATGGGTCCTCTCATTTGTATATGTCAGCCAACAGGACCGCTGAGGCCGCCGGATACTGTCCGGTGTATTTTCAAATGAAAACGGGACGATATGCTCATCGCCTTTCTGCTCCTCCATCTTATGAAAATCCAGAGTCCGGCCATCCACTCTGGCAGGCGTCCCGGTCTTAAATCGCCGCAAAGGCAGTCCCAGATCCCGGAGACAGTCTGTCAAACCGCCACATGCGGCCTGCATCCCTCCCGGTCCGGTCTGAACGCGATATGCGCCATGAATACAGCTGGCCTGCAGATAGGTACCTGTACAGATGATGGCGCTTTTACAGGGATAGTATCCTCCTGGCGCGGTTAAAACCCCTGATACTCTGCCATCCTTTGTATCGATATAGACAACCTCACTCTGGCGGACCCACAGGGAATCCTGCTTCTCCAGAACAAGCTTCATCTCCTCTTTATATCGCGCTTTATCAGCCTGCGCTCGCAGGGAATGAACCGCCGGCCCTTTTGCCGTGTTCAACATCCGGGATTGAATGTAGGTCCGATCGATATTCTTTCCCATCTCGCCGCCCAGCGCGTCAATTTCCCTCACCAAATGCCCCTTCGACGTTCCCCCAATATTGGGGTTGCACGGCATCATGGCGATACTGTCCAGATTCATGGCAAAAAGAACTGTCCTCATTCCCAGCCGCGCACAGGCTAACGCCGCCTCACAGCCTGCGTGTCCCCCACCGATCACGGCCACATCGATTTCCTCTTCCCAATATACGATCTGGTGCGCTTTTGACCCCAACGCCGGATATTCAGTACCCATCTATTCACACTCTCCACACGTAATTGTTATTTGCCAAGGCAGAACCGGCTGAAGATCTCCTGAATCACATCGTCCTTGACACAATGCCCGGATATTTCCCCCAGAGCATCATAGGCGTCCGTCAAATCGATCATAAGCATATCCTGGGGAATCCCCGCCTCCACTCCTCTCAGAACCGCCCGAAGTCCGGCGATCCCCCGGCGAAGCGCCTCCTTCTGCCGGAGATTGGAGATCAGCGGATCCCTTCCGATGGCAATGCTGCCATCGAAAAATAGCTTTCGAATTCGACTTTCAACTGCATCCAGCCCTTTTTCTTTCTTAGCGGATACTGGGAGTATGCGCTCCCCCGCTTGGGGCTCCCCCAGCATCGCCACAAACTCATCCGCACTGTGGGCGACCGCAAGGTCCGTTTTATTCAACAGTATCAGATATTGCTTATGCTTAATTTGTTGAAAAATGGCTCGATCTTCCCCGTCCAGTTCCATCCCGGCGTCCACGACCATCAAAATTAGGTCGCTTTCCTCTGCGGCCCTCCTAGCTAAATCCACGCCTATCCTCTCTACCACATCCTCTGTATCCCGGATTCCCGCCGTATCCACCAGGTGCAGCGGCATTCCTCCTAAGTCCACAAATTCCTCAATGGTATCTCTTGTCGTCCCAGGGATATCCGTCACAATGGCGCGCTGCTCTCGCAAAAGCGCATTTAGCAAAGTAGACTTTCCCACATTGGGCCTTCCCACAATGGCAACCTTGATTCCCTGTCTGAGGAGCCGTCCGCTCTCCGCAGTTCCCCACAGCTCTTCCATACTCCCCAGAATTGCGGCTGTCGTCTGCCGAACCTGGTCCAGCGTCACATCCTCAAGATCATATTCAGGATAGTCGATATTGGCCTCCATCTGGGTCATCAGATCTAAAAGCTTTCCGCGCAGCATCTCAATCCTGTCGCTTAAGCCGCCTTTTAGCGTGTGAATCGACGAGCGCAGCGATAAATCCGTCTGGGACGAGATCATGTCCATGACCGCTTCCGCCTGTGATAGATCCAACCGCCCATTTAAAAAGGCTCTCTTCGTAAACTCTCCGGGCTCCGCCAAGCGAGCGCCGTTCTGCAATAGGAGCTCTAAGATGCGTCCCTGTATATAGGCGCCGCCATGACAATTGATCTCCACCACGTCTTCCTTTGTGAACGTCCTCGGCGCTCGCATGAGCATCACAAGAACTTCGTCCACTGAATTCTGTGTCTGTGGATCCACGATCCAGCCATAGTGAATCGTATGAGAGGGAAAGCCGCGCAGAGGGCTTTTGTCCGCCGATTGAAATACGGCGTCCACAATATCGATGGACTCTTTTCCTGAAACGCGGATAATCGCAATCGCTCCGGTCCCTGCCGGCGTAGAAATAGCCGCAATAGCGGGGGCCCCATAGTTCTCATCAGCCATGTCAATCTCCATTCCGCCCAGCTGATCTTTACATTCAGCTATGGCAACTACCCTTGAGCCGCGCGCCGGCTCAAATTATAGTCTTTTCATTCTCTATCAAAACGATAAGAAAACCCAGCGGCAATAGATCCCTGGGTTTCACATACGGATTCGGCGCCTTTTATTGGGGGACAAACCCATACTATCTTTAAAAAAGTATACCTGATATGCGGTGAATTCACACCTATGTTATCGGCTGTTCTTGCGTTTCAAGGAGATCACAACCTTGCGGTATGGTTCCTCCCCCTCGCTGTGGGTCTCAATCATGGGGTCAGACTGTAGGGTGGAGTGAATGATCCGCCGCTCGTAGGGATTCATGGGCTCCAGGATAACTCTCTTCCCCGTCTTCTTCACCTTCTTAGCAAGATTTATGGCTAGGCTCTCCAAAGTCTGCTGACGCCGCTCGCGGTAATTCTCCGTGTCCAATTTCACTCGCACATGGGACTCAGAACCCTTATTCACCACCAGCGTGGTCAAATATTGGAGAGAATCCAGTGTATTTCCTCTCTTGCCGATGATGACGCCCATTCCATCACCCTCGATATCCACATTTAAGATATTATCATCGGAGTATTCAGCTTTGACATGGGACTGTATCCCCATGGCGTCGAGGACGTTGGTCAGGAACTCACACGCTCTGTCGATCGCCTCCGGATTTCGCTCCCCCGCCGGCTCATGATCTTGATCAGACTCCTCAGAAAAGCTTTCGATCTCAGACTGAATCGGCTCAAGCTCTCTCGCCACTTCCTCCTCAATTTCCTTCTCCACCGTCTCTTCCTGACCTGATGGCTTCAAGGACACTCTGACCTTGGCTTCTTTGCTGAAAAGGCCAAGGATACCCTTCGTGCCTTCGTCCACGACTTCAATATTCACCTGATCGCTGGACACCCCAAGTTCGATCAACGCCGCGGTGATGGCCTCGTCCACTGTCTTGCCGGTCTTCTCTACAAAATCCATACTCTAACCTCCCTTAAGATTCTTCCCCATTCGAATCTGTTTGTTGGTTGTCCTTCGAGTTTTCATCTTCTAAAAGTTGTCGGTTCCTCTGCTGTAAGGCGGCTTTTTTGTTGCCGGCCATGCTGCTCCGGTTTGCCGATGCGGCTGTGCCCACGCGGTTTCCGGTTCGCTTGTCCACATTGGAGCGGGAGAGCTCTTTCAAACGCTTCTTCTCCTCCAGCTCGTCGCGCCGGCGGAGAGCCTCATTGCGCTCCTCCCTGTCCACAATGCCATCCACCAGGAACTGCTGCAAAATACTGAAAATATTGCCGGCGATCCAGTATAGGCCGAGGCCGAGGGGCATCGTTACGACAAAAAATGCGGTCATAAAGGGAAACACGATGTTCATAATCTTCATGGTCTGATTCTGTGTATTCTGTGCCGCCTTGCCATCCTTGGACGTCCGCTTGGTCCTCTTCTCATTGGCCCTCGTCGCAAGCCAGGAGGACAGCCATGTGGTCACGCCCGCCACAACAGGCCATATAATGCCTGGGAAACCCCATCCGGGGGCCTCTGCCAAGTTAAAGAATAAGAAATTATTGATCTCCGCCTGCAAACTCACATTGGCCTCAAAAGCGGCATTGCCGGCCAACCCGACGGCCTGGGTAAACTCAGTCCACTGGGTCTTTGACAGATGGTACAGAAAATCGATGACCGAATTTTGCGTCTCCACATTAAACTTCTGTAGTCCCTGAACGACGCTCTTGAAAGCATCGCCCGTGATTACATCGGCATAACCCGACTGTGCCATGACCTGCGCGGCCATGGATTCAAATATCGTTCCGATATCATTGATGTAAAATGGAATGTTTCGCAGGATCTCATACAGGGCAAACAAAATCGGCATCTGAATCAAAAGAGGTAAACAGCCGCTCATGGGGTTGGCCTTGTTCTTCTTATAGAACTCGGACATCTCCATCGACATCTTCTGCTTGGATTCTGGATCCGTTTTATTCTTATATTTGTCCTGGATCTTCTGAAGCTTCGGCTGCAAGCGCATCATCTTTCGGGACGACCGCTGCTGCTTTAACATCAGCGGCAACATGCAGGCTCGAACGATAAATGTAAATAAAATGATGGTGATACCAAGGGAGTGATCCACCGTTATCATATGGATCAGCTGGTATACCACACTGATAATCAAGCTGAGTACAAAGGCCAAAGGCTTTAAGATAAAGTTACTCGTGGGCGCTAATATGGCAAAGTCCACACGCACAGCTCCTCTCCGCTACAAACTTTCTTGGCCGGTAAGCCTGTCCAATTCTATGGAACAGGATCATAGCCGCCCGGATTAAACGGATGGCATTTCAAGATTCGTCTAACTGCAAGATACGTCCCTTTAATGGCTCCATATTTTGTCACCGCCTCGTACGCATAGGCCGAGCATGTGGGATAGAACCGACAGCTTGGCGGTTTAAGAGGTGATATGCATTTGCGGTAAAAAGAAATTGCCATCAACAAAATTTTTTTCATTTCGAACCTTCTTTTTAACATAAACGCAGGCAGGTTGTCCCCAAAAAGCCACACGTCTACCCTCAATCTTCGAAATCATTGCTTACGCACTGCAAATGTGCTTTCACCGCGAAGGACTCTCTGCTTGCCCGCAAGCCTCAGCAGCGATCTCTCCATATCTGTGCTCTTCTTGTCCTTGGACGGCTTTCTCGCGATGATCACAAAATCATAGCCATCCTTGAAATGCTGCTGATTCAGCCGGTAGGCCTCCCTTATGATGCGCTTAACCCTGCTTCGCACGACGCTATTTCCGATTTTCTTGCTGACTGTGATACCGAGCCGGTTCACATCCTCGCCGTTCTCCAAACAATATAAAACGATGCAGGCATCTGCCTTGGAACGTCCCTCCGCGTAAACCCTGAGAAATTGTTGGTTCTTCAAACTTTGGATCATGGGTCTCCTTGAAAAATACACGTGAGTAAAAGAAGGCCACATATCTGCGGCCCGTACCTTACGCGGTTAATACTTTTCTTCCCTTTGCTCTTCTTCTCGCCAATACTGCTCTGCCGGATTTGGTTAGCATTCTTTTTCTAAAGCCGTGTTCTCTCTTGCGCTGTCTTACCTTCGGCTGATATGTCATTTTCATGGCTGCAATACACCTCCTTATTCGATACCTGATACATCCTGAATGTTGTAAACTTCAATTTTAGAGCACTATTTTTATTATATGCAAAGTCTATAGCTTCGTCAAGCATTTTTTTCATAAAATTTAGCCCCCCTATTTCAGTAAAATTCGCTGGCCCTATCGATGGGCGGAGGGCGACACGCCCATATGCTTTTTATAAACTTTAGAAAAATAGCTGAGGGTGTTAAATCCGCTTTTTTCAGCGCATTCGCTGACGTTATACTGTCTGCTGGCCAGGAGTGTGCGAGCATGGCTGCACCTGACTAAATGAATGTATTCCACTAAGGTCTTACCCGTTGCCTCCTTAAATGCGTGGCAGACATAGGATCGGCTAAACGAGACGGCGCTGCAAACGCTGTCCACGGTGATGGGCTCCGCGAAATGACGGCGGATATAATCAATGACCGCCTTCACCATCTCCAGTCGCTTGCCGGTGTAGCTTTGCTCCGAGTCAAGACCGGCCTCCGAATAGTTCCGGTAAAGGTAGACAAAAAGCCGGATAAGCCGGGCACGGATTTCTGACCGGTAAAATGGCGCACGTTCCTGGCTTTCCCCGATGATGCCCAGCACCTGCCGCTCTGCCTCCGGGTCGGAGATAAAGGGCTGGATCGGCGTGCCGGGCAGCTCTGGAATATCCAACATCTCCGGGTCCACAAGGAGATAGCAGTACCGGCAGAAGTCCGTCGTATAAAAAGTGTGAAGGCGGTTGGCATTGATGATCGCCATATTTCCGGATGCCAGAGGGATGCGCTGGGCGTCCGATACCGCCACCCCGCTGCCCTCGATACAGTAGAGGAACTCCGTCGCCTCATGCCAATGCAAGTCCCAATCCTCCTGGCTGCCCGTCAGCGTATTAATAGAAAAGTATACCGGCAGCTCGGGATCGGAATAGACCTCGGCATTGTATTCATAGAAATCCATGTGATAACCTCCTTATGCACAATCTGACAAACTTTATGCAAGTCTCTTGCTTTACTTTCCACGCAAGGTCCACTAAAATGAAAACTGAAAGAAAGACTGGCTGCCTGGCTTTCCTATCCAAATTTATGGTAATAGGAGTGAAGTGCTGTGTATGATTTTTCAATTGGCGTTCTGTTGGATTCATTTCGCACCGATGCCGAGCAGGCTATGAAGCAGGCTGCGACCCTCGGTCTCAATGGGATTCAAGTCTACGCCACTGAAGGCAATATGGCCCCCGAAAACATGGACTCCCGCCGCCGCAAAGAATTTTGCCGCATGGCAGAGGGATACGGGCTCAAAATTTCCGCCTTGTGCGGGGATCTGGGATACGGATTTTTTGATCCGTCGCGAAACGACCAGGGAATTCAGCGCTCCAAACGGATTTTGGAGCTGGCCAAAGATTTGGGTACAGACATTGTCACAACGCACATCGGCGTCGTCCCCTCCGATCCTCATCATCCGCGCTATCGAATCATGCAGGACGCCTGCGGCACGCTGGCGGCATACGCCGACAGCCTGGACGCCCATTTTGCGGTAGAGACAGGGCCAGAGCCCGCGACAGTTCTCCGGGAATTTCTGGATGGCCTCCACTCCACCGGCGTGGCCGTCAACCTGGATCCCGCCAACCTGGCCATGACTGTCGGTGGAAGCGCAGCAGAGGCGGTGCATATCCTCGGCCGCTATATCGTGCATACCCATGCCAAAGATGGCGTCCGCTATCGGGTGTGCGATCCGGAGATTCTCTATGGAATCCGGGACCCAGAGGGACCTTTTGACGAAGGAGAGTATTGCGAGGAGGTGCCCTTAGGAGCGGGAGATGTCTGCTGGCCAGAATACCTAGAGGCGCTCAGCAGCATCGGATACCGCGGTTTCTTGACTATCGAGCGGGAGGTCGGAGAAAATCCGTCGGCGGATATTCGGCTGGCCGTGGACTTCCTGCATCAATATGTCCGCTGACTTACCAAAAAAAGGAGAAAAATGATATGAAAAAATTAAAAATTGCAGTCATTGGGGTTGGTAACATTTCCGAGTGCCATATCCTTGCCTATTTGGCCAATCCCAATGTAGAACTTTACGCCTTCTGCGACATCGACCCGGTCCGCCTGAGTGAAAAGGGAAAGCTTTACGGCGTCAGCCGCCTCTACACCAGCGAGGAGGAGATGCTCCGGGCGCTGCCTGAGCTGGATGCGGTCAGCGTATGTGTCTGGAACTCCGCCCACGCCTCATGCACCATTATGGCCCTAGACGCCGGCAAAAACGTCCTGTGCGAAAAACCCATGGCAACCTCCGCCGCAGAGGCAAAACAAATGCTGGAGGCCGCCAAGCGGAACGGCAAGCACCTGCAAATCGGCTTTGTCTGCCGCTTCGGCCGTGACTGCGCCGTAGTGGAGGATTTCCGCAACCAAGGATTTTTCGGAGAGCTATACTATGCCAAGGCCACCTATCTGCGGCGCAACGGCAATCCCGGCGGCTGGTTCAGCGACAAGTCCCGGTCCGCAGGCGGCCCTCTCATCGATCTGGGCGTCCATGTCATCGACCTGACCCGCTATCTCATGGGAAATCCTCTTCCTGTCTCTGTCTACGGAGCGACCTTCCAGAAACTGCTAAACCGGCCCGGCATCAAAGACTCCGTTGACTATGTAGCCAGCGGCGCCAGTGTCGACGGCATCTGCGACGTAGAGGATCTGGCAACGGCGCTGGTGCGCTATGACAACGGGGCAGTCCTTGAAATCGAAACTTCCTACAGCCTCAACCTGAGGGAGGACCGCTATACACAGGAGCTTTTCGGCACCAAAGGCGGCGTCAAAATGTCGCCTGATTTGGAATTCTACACCGACGTCAACGGCTACATGAGCAACATAACCCTCGCAAATGCCGAACAATATACGGATGAATCCCACATGTTTGAAGATGAAATCAACCATTTTGTGGATTGTATATTGAACGGCACTCCTTGCCGTGCATCCGCCGAGGACGGCGTACAGATAATGCGGATACTGGACGCCATCTATGAGTCGGCCAAAACCGGCCATGAAATCATTCTGTAGTGTAGAAAGGTGGGAATATCATGCGAATCGCACTGAGCACCTACAGCATGGAACGGCGAATGCGGGAAGGCACTCTGAATCAGCTTAGCTGTATTGCCAAGGCTAAGGAAATGGGCTTTGACGCCATCGAATTTGTAGACATCTGGCCCCATGACGGCTCCAGCCGGGAGGATTATGCCAAACGCCTGCGGGAGGAGTGCCACCGCCTGGATATGCCCGTGGCCAATTTCGCCGTAGGCGCGGACTTTCTCCGATGCGGCGACCTCCCTGCGGAGATCGCCCGCGTCCAGCATGAGGTGGAGCTAGCTGCCGTCCTGGGTTCTCCGAGGATGCGGCATGACGCCACCGCCGGCTATCCGGAGGAAGTCCGCGGAGCCCGCGGATTCGACAGCTGCCTCCCTGTGCTGGCAGACGCCTGCCTCCAGATAACCCGCTTCGCAGCTGAACTGGGCGTTCAGACCATGGTGGAAAACCACGGACACTTCTGTCAAGACAGCGAACGGGTGGAGAAGCTGGTCAACGCAGTGGCGGATCCCAATTTTGGTCTGCTGTGTGACATAGGGAATTTTATGGACGGCGATGAGGACCCGGCTCTTGCCTGTTCTCGGGTAGCTCCTTACGCAATCCACGCCCACGCCAAGGATTTTCATTTCAAGTCCGGTATGGAACCGAATCCTGGGCGGGGATTTGACTTGACCCGGGCCGGAAACTGGATCCGCGGAGCCATCGTGGGACACGGCGCCGTCCCGATCCGCCAGTGTCTGGGAATTCTAAAACGCTCCGGATTTGACGGCGACGTCGCTATCGAATTCGAGGGATTGGAAGAGCCGGAAATCGGCGTAGGCATTGGCCTTGAAAATCTGCGGCGGTATCTCGGAGAACTCGATGAATCGTGTACCTTTTGAGCAGAGACATTCCCCCGCCGCAAAAATGTCATAAATTGTGGATTGCCTCCCTGAAAAGGGGCTGGTATAATATAAGAAAAGTCAATCGTTACACTCTTTCCAAAGCTGGTGGAGCAGTTTCTCCAAACCGCAAAAATATACTATGCTGAGTCGAAATAAACAGAAACCGCTCTGTCATCCCAGTATTCATCCGCGTGGATCCTGCGGGTATCTCATTGGAATAATTCTATAACGCAGCCGCAGTACACCTCCTGTCTGTCTTTCAGTCTAACATAGAACCCTCCCTTTGAATTTTTTATTTGTACTGTAATACTTTTGCGCATCTAGAGAGGTGAACGATTATGACCGACCAAATCTGGCAACAGATCGAGCAAACCGGATTGCCGGAGATTCCCGAGATCGGAAGGCTACAGATTCGCAACGCCATGCGCCCCATGAAAATGGAAGTCCATTCAGACCAGATGGAATTTCTGTTGCTCTACTCGGGGCGCAAGCGAATGTGGGTGGAAAACCGGCGCTACGACATGCAGGGCGGAGACCTCCTGGTCATCTTTCCAGGGGAACGGCACGGCGCGGAGGACGTCATACAAAACCGTTCCTCTCTGGTCTATCTCCTGATGGCAGTCCCAACGGAGACGTTCCCTTTCTGTATGCTGGAGGAAACAGAACGCCACA
Source organism: uncultured Eubacteriales bacterium (assembly GCA_959029275.1). GTDB lineage: Bacteria > Bacillota > Clostridia > Lachnospirales > Bianqueaceae > Bianquea. Next base: position 31,534 of record CAUFVC010000001.1, read on the forward strand.
TTCTCTGGGAGCGTTTAAAAAGTCTTCCCTCCCGGAAATTTATGGTTTCCTTTTCCGTCCGCAGGGAACTGGACGGGCTGTTTGACTGCATAAATTCAAAAGAACCCCTGAATTCGGCGCGCATCCGGACAAAGCTGATGGAATTTCTGTTTCAGGTGCTGGACGCCAGCTGCGCCGGAGAAAACCAACTTCCGCCCGACATCGGCACAGTCATTCGGTATATCCGTGAGAGACGCGACGAAATGCCCAGTATCGCCCAGATGGCATCCCTTGTCAATCTGTCAGAATCCCGCTTCAAGCAGAAATTCAAGCAGGCCACCGGCATCCCTCCTGTGGAATTCATGGTGCGGGAAAAGATTGGCGAGGCGAAGCTCCTCTTAGAAAGCAGCGGGCGATCCATCACCTCCATCGCCATGGAACTCGGATTCAACTCCAGCCAACATTTCTCTGTGCTGTTTAAAAAGTACGTGGGGGAATCCCCAGTCCAATACCGCCGCCATAACGCAGTACCGTAATACCCTCCGGGTAGAATCGGCACGCCCCTGTGGTACTATAGGAATCCGTAACATAACGTAGGAAGGGGATAAGATAAAAGGATGAAATGGATTTCCAGGAGACCGTTCACATCCCTGCTAATTTCGATGGTTTTGGTAGCGTTTCTGCCGCTTCTGCTAAACAATCTATCGTATATCCGGCTTCAGAACACGGTGCTGGAGCAGCAAAAATCCCTCACAAGAGAGTCTCTAAAATTCAGCGTTCAGCAAATCGACCGAACGCTGCTTGAATTGACCAATATGAGCATGGAGCTGGGAGATGAATTAAGAGGCGCCTCGATTCCTGCAGCCGACGAGATGGACGCCTCTTCAAGAATGGAGCTCTTCGATCTGTCTGCGGCCCTTCGCAAAAAGATGCAGGCCGGATCGGAATACGTCAGTTCCCTTTACCTCTATTCCTCCGAATCCCAGCGGGCGGTGGCCAACCAGGGCGTCTATGAGGAAGCCATGGCGTACCAAAAATTTTACAAAAATTGGGGTATTCCCTTGGAGACGATGGAGAAACTCCATCAAACATTTTCCTACGGGCAGCTGATCCCCTTGTGCAACAGCAGTATGGCCTTTATACGGACGGTGTCCCGGAGAAACGACGGCCTGCCGGAAAAGCAGCTGGTGATCCTGCTGAAGCACAGCTTTTATAACACTCTCATCGACAAGGCCAATGTGGAGGGCGGAATATTCCTCATGCTGGATAACAGCGGCAGCATCCTTGCTGTGAGCAACAAGACCGGCATCGAGTTGGGGGACGAAGTCCTCTCCCACATTTCCGAAGAAACGGAGATGGAAGATTTTCAGATTCAGGGGAAAACGGCTCTGCTGTACACCCTGGAATCCAGCACCGGCGGTTACCGCATCAAAACGCTGATCCCCTACTCCCAGATCCTGGACCCAAGCCGGGATCTACAGCGGTATTATTGGACCCTTTTGGCGGCCTCTGTAGTGCTGGGATTGGCGCTGGCCGTCTTTCTCGGCCGCCGCAACGCAATGCCTCTGAATCAGTTGATCGCGCATATCCGGGACAATTACGGAGCGGACTCTTCAGGCACTCAGGGCCTGGAGCAGATCAAGAGCGCTGTGGACACGCTTCTAGACCAGCGGCGTACCGCTCAGGCGCAGCTTAAGCAGTATGAAACCGTGATTGCCAGAAACAGCTTGCGGGCTACTCTGCAGGGCAACGCGCAGGAGGGCAACGCCTTTTGGATGCCCCCGGGCTGCCGGTATGCTGTGATCTGCTTTTCCGCCCCCCAGGTTTCTGTGGAAACGGAAAGCGAATGGATCGCCGTCTCTCAGCAGGCCCTCCCCGCCGGCTGCTTCTGCCGCAGCGTGGTTCTGGGCGGCGGCGTAACGGAAATTCTTGGAATGGCACAGCCGGATTTTGGCGAGCAGGAGGTGGAGGAACTCCTGACAGCCCAGATCGACTGGCTGGACCGGCAGGAAACCCTAACGGTCAGCGCGGCCTTCAGCTCGGTCTACGAAGACCAGCAGGACATAGAGCGCGCCTACGGTGAAGCCTGCACGGCCATGGTCTTTTCCTATAGCAGGGTAGACGCCGTCATCACCAGTTTTTCCAGCTGCAAGTTTAAGACGGCCTATTTTCTGCGGGACTGGCGTCACTTGGACAAACAGCTGCTTTTCTCGTCCCTGATCGGAGAAGAAAAGTTCGGCGAGGCCTCCCGTATGCTCTCCAGCCTCTTTCCGACGGAGTTTTTGGAGGAGTATTTCCCCGAATCGGATATCTCCAACCTTCACCTGTCCTCGCTGAAATACCAATTTCTCCACGACTTGGACAATATCAGCGACTCGACTGGAATGGATGATGAAATGTGGAATCGCCTTTTGCAGGAACTCATTTACTGCAAGACCCACCGGAAACTTTACCAGATGATGGAGCAGCTTTTCTCGGAGCTGGCGGCAAATACCGGACAGGTTCAAACTCCGGACGACTCAGAAACAGGGCGAGTCGGTGAAATCAAACTGTACATATGTCAGCACTATGCCAATGCCCTGTTGAGCGTTTCCTCCATTGCCGAAGCCTTTGGCATGTCCGCCAACAGCCTCTCGCAGCTGTTCAGCCGGAAATCGGACAGCGGCGTGCTGGAGTACATCCACGAGGTCCGCATGAAAAAGGCGGGCGAGCTTCTTCGCAGCTGTAAGAATCTGACCATTCAGGATGTGTCAACGCAGGTGGGGTACACCAGCATATTGACCTTCAACCGGAAATTTAAAGCCTATTACCGTCAGACTCCCAGCGAATACCGCACTTCATAAAGCCACCCGGTCATGAATAAACCTGATTCTATCCGGATGGCTTTTATATATTTCCCATAAAATTCAAATATTCTTCGTCACTTTTTGACTAAATTTAACGTCAGAAACTGTGTATTGCAAAAAATTAGTCATAGTCTATACTAAAAATATCACACATACCCACGCCGGCCGTACATCATTTCACAGACATGACAATAGACAAGGAGGCCTTTTCGAATGAGAAAAAGTAAACTCTTCACGCGCATTTTTTTCATCTTCCTGTGTTCATCCATGATTGCCGGAATATTCAGCGCATGTCGTTCCGGGGGAAATACGGAGAGCAGCACAGATAGCCAAACCAACTCCCAACCATCCGACAGCGGTGAAAAAGGGCCGCTCTATATCGAAGGAAGCGAGGGCATCACCCTTACCTACTGGATTCCCCTCGACGGCGTACAGGCCCAAAATTTTACTACGCTGGCGGAACACCCTTATTTTATGTGGCTGAAGGATCAGACTGGCGTCAACGTGGAGTTCATTCATCCTTCCATCGAACAGGCCGACCAGCAGCTGAACCTTATGATCGCTTCCAAAAAATTCTACGATATGCTATTTAATGCCAATTATCCGGGTGGACCGCAGGCAAGTCTCGATGAAAATTGCTTTATCGATCTAAAACCCTACCTGGACCAATACATGCCCGACTACAAGGCAGCCCTAGAGTGCGACGACGGTTCCTTCGGCCAATGGGAATGGGGGCAAGAACGGGATCTGTATAAGCCTAAGGCACAGCCCTCATTCTACGATGCCTGCCTGTCCTTCGACGGTTCCCTCTGGTGTGTCACGCAAATTTGGACGAACGCTGTTCCCCCTGAGTATGGACCGGTCATCCGCAAAGACTGGCTGGACGAAGCGGGGCTGGCTGTCCCGGAAACCCTTGATGAGCTGGAGACTGTGTTAAAAGCCTTCAAGGACCGCGGCGGCGATGTCGTCCCCATGAACCTCGGCGTCTCCGGCACAAACAATTATGACGGTTCCATCATCAGCGCATTCGACATCTACAGCGATTTTTTCACCCTGAGTCCCGACAAATCCACCGTACAACCCCACGCCTACACACAGGATGCCTTTAAAGATTACCTCACTCTCATACACGACTGGTACAGCAAGGGCTATATAGATGCGGACTTCATGAACCGGGACGATGAATCCCTCGCCGCCATGTTCCTGGACGACCGACTAGGCATTTATATGAATCAGTTCAACGCCCCCGAATATTGGGAGCTAAACTATACCGGTGACCAAAACTTTACAGTCGTTGCCATGCCTCTGCCTCGGAAAGATAAAAACCAGCAGCTGAACTGGCTTGCCAGTTACGACTCCGCCCCCGCCAACTACACCTGCATCACCACTTCCTGTGAACATCCGGAGGTCGCCGCAGCATGGCTTAACGTCGGCTTTACGAGGGAAGGCGTCCTCCGTCACACCTACGGGGTCGAGGGGGAGACCTATGAACTTCGCAACGGTGCTCCCTACTATCTGGACACCGTGCTGAACGGTGATACTGGCTACATCTTCTCCTGCGAGCTGTTTCCCTACGGCACCGGCTACCAAAGCCTCCGCTCCATTCTGATATCCGTGAGCGGCGCCGAGACCACCCTATCTTCCACCGCGGAAGCCGGAGTGGTTTGGAGTCAGAACGCCTCCCCGAACTACAACTGGACCTATACTATCTTCGAAGGCGACGGCTGGGGAGAATTTGACGCTAAACTCGCCGACGCCAAAACCTATGCGGATCCTATGGTGCTGAAGTTCATCATCGGCCAGGAAAGTCTGGATCAGTTCGACCAGTTCCGCGACACTGCAAAATCCTTAGGGCTTGACGCGGCGCAGGCTAAGGCGCAGGAAGCCCGCGACAAAATGGTACAGGGTAAATAAGGCGGTCAGGAAAAGGAGGCGATACATCCATGTTACAGCGTCTCAAGATGGATTTCAAACGGAACTACCAGGCCTATCTGATGGTACTCCCAGCCATTGTACTCATCTTTATCTTCTGCTACATCCCCATGTACGGCGTCCTCATCGCCTTCCAGAACTACCGCCCTCAGACCGGCTTCTTGGGAAGCGAGTGGGTAGGACTGGCCAACTTTGCGGAATTTTTTAGCTCGCCTCACTCCTGGAAAATCATCCGCAATACGCTGTTCATCAGCGTCTACTCCCTGGCAATCGGCTTTCCATGTCCGATTATACTGGCGCTGCTGCTCAACGAGGTTCGCTGCCAGGCGTTTAAGAGGACGGTCCAAACGATATCCTACATGCCTTACTTTATCTCCACCGTCGTCATCTGCGGTATTCTAAAATCCTTTCTGGCCTATGACGGTGTCTTCAATGAAATCATTAAAGGTCTGGGCGGGAGGCCCTTCAACTTTCTGAGCAGCGCCTCCCTGTTTCCCAGCGTGATCGTCTTTTCCGACCTCTGGCAGTTTGTTGGATGGAATTCCATCATCTACATCGCCGCCTTGACCAACATCGATCCCAACCTATACGAGGCCGCCCGCATGGATGGATGCGGGCGGATCCGCCAGATTTGGCACATCACCCTTCCGGGAATCGTGCCGACGATAACGGTTCTCATGATCCTAAGCATCGGCGGTCTGTTAAGCGCCAATTCGGATAAAATATTACTGCTGTACACGCCCATGACCTATGAAACCGGCGACGTAATCGGAACTTTCATATACCGCCGGGGCCTCAAAGGCGGAGATTACAGCTATTCGGAAGCGGTGGGACTATTCGAGACGGCAATCAATTTTCTTTTGCTGATCTTTGCCAACTGGTTCAGCCAAAAGACTACAGAAAATAGCTTGTGGTAAAGGAAGGTCCATATGAAAAAACATTCAAAAGCAAACCCGGGCGATCGGATACTGGACTCGGTGATCTACCTAGCCTTAATTCTACTGGCCATCGTCTGTCTATATCCGCTTTATCAAGTGCTGGTAGTCTCCATCAGCGACCCGGCGGTGGTTATGAAAAAAAATGGTCTGTTGCTGCTGCCGGAGGGTATCCACTTTGACGCATACCGAATCGTCTTCTCCAACCAAAACATTGCCACTGGCTTTCTGAACACCATCTTCTATATCGTCGTAGGGACTTCGCTGCAATTCCTTACGACAGTTATGTCCGCCTATGTGCTCTCCAAGAAAAACGTCATGCTCAAAAAGCCAATCATGGTATATTTTACTATTACAATGTATTTCGGCGGCGGCATCATTCCGTTTTTTCTGTTGATTAACCAGATGCAGCTTATGAACACTCCCTGGGCCATCCTTCTCCCCAGCGCCTGTAGCGTGTGGAACATCATCATCATGCGCACTCAGTTCACAAACATCCCCGACGGGCTTAAGGAAGCGGCGATGATTGACGGGGCCAGCGATTTTACCATTCTGTGCCGGATCCTGATTCCCCTGAGCGGCTCCGTCATCGCCGTACTGGTTCTGTTCAGCGCCGTGCATTACTGGAATATGTGGTATGAGCCCATGATCTTTCTGACGGAACGCGCCAAATACCCTATCCAATCAGTGCTTCGGGAAATTCTCATCGACAGCAACAACCAGATGATGGCGGGGGCCGGCAACGTCCAGACCCGATTCAATGTGAAAACAAACTCCGCCGCCCAGACCCTTGTGAAGTATGCCAACATTATCGTCTGTACCGTTCCAATTCTGCTGGTCTATCCGTTTCTGCAAAAATACTTTGTCAAGGGCGTAATGGTAGGCTCTCTGAAAGGATGAATCCCTTGAAACTCATCATTGGCGCAAAACGCCTTTTGACGGAGGATGGCTGGAAGAAAGACTGCGTCCTGGAAATAGATGAGGGCCGGGTCACACGGATCGCCCGCGGAACCACTTCGGATCTTTCCGCGCAGACGCTGGCGCCCGGACTCATCGACCCGCATCTCCACGGAGGGGACGGATTTGACATCATGCATCCCACGGTGGAAAAGATGGAGGCTTGGCTTCTCCGGCTGGCAGAATCCGGCGTTGCGGCCGTCTTGGCCACTCCCTACACCGGCCCCATAGACGTCATACGCGGATCGCTGGAGGTCATTTCCCAGGTTATGGATCGCCAGAAGAAAGTATGTGTTCCGGTCGCGCGGCTGCTGGGAGCCCATCTGGAGGGGCCATTCATCAGTCCAAAACGGCTAGGGGGCATGGAGGAGCGCTTTGTCCTGCCCCCATCTGCTGCCGCTTGCCGCCGGCTGATTCAGGGCTACGAGTCTATCATCCGGGAAATGACTCTGGCCCCGGAGGTCCCGGGAGCTGGCGACGTCATCTCCCTTCTGAAAAGCATGGGGGTTCGAGTCCAGGCGGGGCATAGCGACGCCACCTATGAGGAGGGAGAATCCGCCTTTGCCTGTGGAGTTGGATCCATCTGCCATTTTTTCAACGCCGCCCGCCCCATTGGGCACCGCGACCCCGGCTTTCTATCCTCCGCTCTGGTGCAGCCGGGAATCTACTGCGAGATGATCGCCGACCTAGTCCACCTGCATCCCGGCGCAATACGCCTATTATGGAACTGCAAGGGCCCCGACCTGCTGATTCTCATCTCCGACGCCGTCTCCACCACCAATCTCCCCGACGGAGAGTATCTCGACAATGGCTTAACCGTTGAGGTTCACAGCGGCGCCTCCTATGTAAAAGGCGGAGGCCTGAACGGCGGCGGGACTTACCTGCCGGGAGCGGTGCGCAATTTGATCTCTCTTGGCATCCCCGACTGCCAGGCTTTAAACGCGGCCTCGGCCAACGCCGCCCGCTGGCTGCAAATTGATTCCGGCATTCGGGTGGGGGCGATAGCTTCCCTGACCGGCTGGGATGGGGACATGCGCCCGCTCTTTACTCTGACCGGCGGCCATCTTCATCAGAAGGAGGAAACCCTTTGAAAGCCATTGGTATCGATATCGGCGGAACATCCATCAAATTCGCCCGGATAGATGACAACTCGTCCATTCTCGTGCGGGCTAAGAAACCTACTCCCCAGGGAGATCCCACTGCTCTGGCAGACAGAATCGCGGAAATGATCCGGGAAAACGGAGGCTCAGCCGGGATTCCCATAGGTGTCGCCTGCGCTGGGGATGTGGATAACACATCCGGCTTAGTAACCGCAGACAATCTGGGTTGGGATCAGGCGCCGCTGGGACCTCTTCTGGAAGAGCGTCTGGGAAGACCTGTCTTTCTGGAGCAGGACACACACGCCGCCATGTTGGCAGAGTGGGAAAACGGCTCTCTCAAGGGCCAGCGCAACGCCCTCTATCTGACTCTTGGCACCGGTGTGGGCGGCGGCGCCATTATAGACGGCAAACCCTACCGGGAAATCAAACGGATCGCTTCAGAATATGGGCATATAATTACCCATGCCGGAGGAGAACTATGTCCCTGCGGGGAACGCGGCTGCTATGAGCGCTACGCTTCTACCAGCGCTCTTGTTCGCCAGACGGAGGGATATGATTCCGCCCAGGCGATTCTGGAGGCTGTCAAAGTGGGAGACAAAAAAATCCTTCCCATCTGGAACCGCTATATTCAGGAGGTCTGCATCGGCTTGGTCAGCCTTCTGACTATTTTTGCTCCGGATGTCCTATCTATCGGCGGCGGCATCAGCGAGGCCGGCGATTTCTTTCTCCGCTGCATCAAAGCGGGCATGGACGAACACGCGGCCTACCGCCGCTATTACCACTCCACGGATATACGCCTGGCTACATTTGGAAATGACGCAGGAGTACTGGGAGCGGCGGCGGCCGCCCGTTGCGCCTGGGAGGAGGCATTAAACCTATGAAACCATTGACAATCGACGAAATGCAGTCCCTCCAGCTAGAGCTGCACAGCGCTTATGCGGACGATTGGGACTCTCTGAACCCCAGCCAGGCGATCCCCAGCCTACTATGGGCGCTGGGCGAAGCCGGGGAAATGATTGATATTTTAAAGAAACAAGGCGCAGACAATGTAATCTGCGATCCGGAAATTCACAACCACTTCTCGGAGGTCGCAGGCTTCCTCCG
>CAUFVC010000002.1:0-39226 GCA_959029275.1 uncultured Eubacteriales bacterium
CCAGAACGAGGGGCTGCCTCGCGTGATTTTGGAAAATCATTTTGAGACAGCCCCTATTCATCCTCTTTTCTTTCGCTTGTTAACCGGCCATTTCTTTCCTATTGCCTTCCCTAAAAAAAGAAGACTGCTGCATACCGGCGCGCAGCAGCCTCCGAGAGTTTTTCATCATTTCATCTGATCATAGGCCTGTTGATAAATTTCCAGGAAGCGGGACAGGCCAACGGCCTCAAGCTCTGCCAGATAGGTCTCCCAATTGTCGTCCACATTAGCCTCTCCCAGGATGAAGCGCATGGACCAGCTATTGGCCGTCTCAGTGATCAGTGTGGATAGGTCTGACAGTTCTGCCGACAGATCCGACGAGATAACAAGGTTTACAGGGAGGAGCATTTTGCTGTCCGGAAGATACGGCAAGTATAGATCTTCGGTCCATGTGTTTAAATCCATATTGTAGTGGGCCGCGTCCGGGTCGTGGTCAAACAATTCCTCGAACCAGTTATTTTTTACAGAGTCACCCCGCAGATACATTGCCATAGGCCATACGGCGTTGGGAGAGATTTTCTCCGGATCGTAGGCGCTTCCGGAATTGACCTGATGGTATTTGGCCGGCTGACCGTCCGCTGTGACCGCGCCGGACTCCGCCAGTGTCCAATCTTTATTTTCTTCCCCGATGCAGGCGCGGATTGTGACTTCCTCTTCAAACAGGCCATCGATAATGCGAATGCAGACTTCCGGGTACTGAGTCTTTCCGGATATCAGCACGCCGCCGTTGCTGATGGTGTTGATTTTGGTCGCATACTGTTTTCCATCGGGTCCCTTCAACGGCGAGATCATGACGAAGTCATCCGCGTACATCTCCGCCGCCGTGTAGGCCGCATGAGACGGCATAAATCCAATAATATTGGGCTCTTGTTCCGCCACTGTGCGGTAGGTGGACATGTCGCTCATGGTGAAGGTTTCCGGTGCGATAAGTCCTTCGCTGTACAATTTGCTCACCCATTTTAGGCCCTCTTTATACCCGTCCTGCGTATACGCGGGGTACACTTCGCCATTGTCGTTGACGAATAGATTCGTTCCGTCCTCATTGTACTCAAACGCATTCATCAGATACACCAGCGGCTTCCATGCCACCCAGGAGATGTTTCCCATAAGCGGGATCTCATCTTTCTGGCCATTCCCATTGGGGTCGTCGTTTTTAAACGCTAACAGCGTCTGATAAAATTCCTCCGTGGTCGTCGGAATCGGCAGATTCAGTGTGTCCAGCCAGGGCTTATACACAAACATCTTATTCCAGACCATATCCCTCGGATTGGTGGATTCGTAATTGATGGCGTACGTCTTATTTCCGGAAAAGGTAACGGCATCTTTGATCTCAGGGTTTTCATCCCACCACTTCTTGATACGGGGCGCGTTTTTTTCAACCAACTCTGTGATCTCGAGAATCGTCCCCTGCTCCCCATACAGCTGTTGCTGCTCCGGGGTGAAGCTATTGGAGAGCAGAATGTCCGGCATCTCCCCGGAGGACATGAGGGTGCTTAGGGACGTGGTGATATCCGCCGCAGAGGGAGCCATAATGAAATTTAATTTGACATTGGTGTACTCTTCATACCAGGCCGTAAATTTATTGTCCTCCGATTTGTAAGAGTCTACTTTTTTCTCCGGCGTGGGATGAGTAAAAATCGAGATTTCTACCTGTTCTTTTACAATGGGAAATGTTCCGGCTTCCGTTAAATTAGTGCCGGCCTCATCCCCAGATGCGTTGGCGCTGTCTGTGCCTGCACTGGAACTCGCATTGCCGCTCTCGTTTCCCGTTCTGGAGCAGGCGGTCAGCGCTGATGCCGCTACCATTGCCGCCAACATAACGCTTAAGAACTTTTTCATATTGATAGCCTCCTTTGATGTGTGGTGGTGTCATCGGACACCCCGTATTGAAACCCTGTTATAAAGGGAATCATTCTCTCTCCTATCCCTTTAGCGACCCGACCATGATCCCCTGGACAAAATACTTCTGAATAAAGGGATACAGGATGACAAGCGGAAGACTAGCCACCACGATCACCGAGTACTTGATCAGGTCAATCATCTTAATGCGCAAGGACATAGCCTCCGGGTCAGATGCCAGCATATCCATACTCGCATTATTCATAATCAGAATGTTGCGGAGCACCATCTGTAAGGGGTACAGATCGGTATCCCGCAGATACAGCAGGGCATTAAAGTAGCTATTCCAGTGGCCCACGGCGTAATACAGCACAAGCACGGCCATGATGGGGACAGACAATGGGATCAGAATCTTAACCAAATACCGGAAATCACTGCATCCATCGATGATCGCCGCCTCCCGGATATCCCCCGGAACACTGTTCATAAAATATGTGCGCATCAAAATCATATTCCACACGCTAATGGCCCCCGGCAAGATCATGGACCAGACGGTATTAATCATCCCCAGATTATAGATCAGCAGATAGGTTGGGATCATGCCGCCCGAAAAGAACATGGTAAACGAGAAGAGCAACATAATCCAGCGCCGGCCAGGCAAGGTTTTTATGGACAGCGGATACGCGCACAGCGTTGTGACCACCATATTGATGGCCGTTCCGACGATCATATAGAAAAAAGAATTGCGAAATCCGCTGACAATGGATTTATCCTGAAAGACCGCTTGATATCCCGCCAAGGAAAAATCCACAGGCAAAAGCCAAACCTTTCCCCCCGTCACCGCCTCCGGAGAGCTCAGCGAATTGCTGACAACGATCAGCAGGGGATACCCAACGATGACCAAAATCAGGAATAAAAATAAATAGTTAAAGGTGTACAGCGCCTTATCCTTGACAATATCGCGCTGCCTCCGTCTCTTGATTGAATTCGTTCCCACAGTTTTCCCCCCTACCAAAGGCTATTTTCGGACACTCTCGCCGCAATACCGTTCACTATAAGAAGCAAAATAAATCCAATGACCGATTTAAACAGGCCGATGGCGGTCGCATACCCTTGGTCCGGGATCGTCGCCGTCATCCCCACTTTATAGACATAGGTGTCGATGACCTCGGAATACATGGTATTTCCGTTATTCTGAAGAAGCAAAATCTTTTCAAATCCCGTGTTGAGAATTCCGCCCATGGACATGATGAGCATCGTCGTCGCCGTGGGAATTAGCGCGGGAAAATCAATGTGCAAAATCCGCTGGAACCGGCTTGCGCCATCGATGATCGCGGCTTCATGGAGTTCCGGCGACACGGAGGCGAGGATGGATATATACAGAATGGAAGAGAAACCCATCCCTTGCCATATCCCCGACCACACCATAATATGTGGAAAGGATCTTGCATTTAGGAAGATGTCCGTCAACTGTCCCCTGCTCCTGCTGATGAGCTGGCCTAAAAATCCAATTCGCGGGTTGAAGAACTGAAACAGCATACCACACAGAACCACTGTGGAAATAAAATAGGGGAGGTATGTCAACATCTGCACTGTTTTTTTAAAATATCGGTTTCGAACGCAGTTCAACGACAGCGCCAGAATAATCGGCATAGGAAACCCGGCCACTAAGGAGTAGACGCTGAGCATCAGCGTATTTCGGATAAGGTTCCAAAATCGAGGATATCGGACAAACCTGATAAAATTGCGAAATCCGATCCACTCACTGTCCCAGATTCCCAGATTAAAATTATAATTCTTAAATGCGATGACCGCTCCCACCATGGGCGCGTAGGCAAACACCAGGATAAAAGCCAACGGCACCAGGAGCATAATAAAAAGTTGATAATGAAGCTTTAGCCTGACGCCCAGCCGCCGCTTCGCTCCATTTTCCACTGATACGCCTTTCGGCGTAAAAGCTGTTTTCACACGGTTCCCTCCTCATACATCTCTGACATTGGAAAGTCAAAGCATAGGTGCAATTCCTCTGTGACAGTATCATATTCTTGCCCCGGGAGCGCGACGTGGACCGGCATTTTGCGGGGAAACCGATACCAGAACTCCGCTCTGTACACCATTCCCTCCCGCACAATTGTGCGGCGGGCATATATCGGCCCCTGCGCTGTGCAAATGGTGGCTTCCATACCGCCGAGGTCAAATTCACAGGGCGCGATCAAAATGGCCGCAAACCCTGGCGTTGCGGGGCGGACGCCCAGTGAACACCGGATAAATTCTATGACGGGTAGACCGCTCCAGCCGTGGCACTCACTCCGCTGCGTCACCGGATCCTCCGGCCAGGTTGTCACGTGACAGGCCAGGAGCTCCTTCCACGAATTCCATATGAATCCTGAGTAGGGATAGACGCCAGCTTTTTCAAACGCGCGAAATAGATAATAGGTCATGGAGTAGGAGCAGGTTAAGAGCTTCGGATTGCGAACGCATGCCATCATTATATCCTTGGCCCTCTGCCCTTCCACACACTCGGACAAGACCGCCCATAGCTGCCCGTGCTGACTAAAACGTGTATCGCCAGGTTTTGTCAGGTATAACCCCGTTTCCGGGTCTACAGCGTGCCGATTGATTGCGCAGATAAGCTGTCGATGACGTTTTTTCAAACGCAAAGCCAGATCCGGTAAGTCCAAGCTCTTGCATATGTGGGCTGCTGTCAGAAGTCCATAGGCATAAAGTTGGCTGTAGAGAAAGCAATAGGGTTCACCCTCGCCCGTTGGACTTCCATAGTTCTCCATCCAGCCGTCAACCCAGTCAATGAATTCCCAGTATCCCAGGTGTCGGACCAATCCTGTTCTCTGACACAGGCGCTCATGGAAATACTGCAAGATGCCCAGGACCGTGGGCAGATATCGCTCCAGAATTCCCTTATCCCCATAGCGCTCGTAATGGCGCGCTATAAGATCAATGTAATAAATGGAAAAGGCGGGGATGATCTGCACAAAGGAAGCCGGATAATTGCAGGTCACCATCCCGTCTGGCCGCTGCGATGAGTGAAAGTCCAGCAGCGCTTTTCGTGTCAGGCGGTCATCCCGGGAAAGGCAGCCGGCGATCTCGGATTCAATGAGCGTATCCATCAAATACTGCATTTGCTCATAATACGGGCAATCCTCATAGGTCTCATGTATGCACCGCTCCAGCGTCCGCACGCTGATATCCCACATCCCCTGTATCTGCGGCTCATCGGCTCGGAATTTCGTCTCTATCGCCAGGGGATACCCTGTCATGCGAAAGAGGGCTTGCTTTAGAACAAGGGATTGGCCCTCTGTCCGGATGGAGATCTTCAAATAGCGGAAGGTTCGAAAGAAAAACGGCTCATACCACTGGTCCCCATCTCCCTTCCAGTATACGTCTGTCTCCCCGTATAAATCCCCGTGGAGGAAATCCGTCCGGTCTCCCTTCCGGATTTCTCCTGTCGCAGGGTCTCTATCCCCATAGCACTCACTGTACAATAGCTGAATCCGGCTATCTCTTCCGCCCTCCATCCGGAACCGCACATAGCTTGTCACCAGCTCCCCCATGTCCAGTATAACCTGGCACTGCGTGTGAGGTGCGATCTCCACGGCTTGGTCTTCCAACAATGGGCTAAAATCCATCTGTCCCTCACAGGACCGCCATGCGATGGGGGCGACCGCCCTTTCATACAGCTGGGGAATCGTTCTTTTCGTCAGCTGCCAACCGCTCACGACGCCATAGGGGGTTACTCCATCCCCGGCGCCAACACAGACCGCCCTTTCCCACTGGCTATCCTCGAAGCTCGGCCTCTCCCAGCCCGACAAAGCATTTCTGCCATCCACCTCCTCCATATCACCTGCATACCGGCTTTGGATGGAGTGTACAAAGGTGTAGGCAGGATCCAAGCTTGTTTTCCAGCTTTCATCCGTATCAAAGCGAACCTCCGATTCCCCTTGCAGAAAAAATCCCCCTCTGCTGTTGCTCATAAGCGACACAGGCCCTGTCTCAAAGGTAACGGCTTTTCGATCGTCAGGTGGAAACCGCAGAACATACGCGGCTAAAACATTTTCCCCCGATGTAAGATACCGGCTTATATCGAACGTCTCATAATATTGGCGATAGCGGTCTCCTTTTAACGGGCCGTTGCCTACATACATGCCATTGACGTAAAGTTTGTACCGGCTGTCAGCGGAAACGGATATTCTGGCTGTCTCAGGCGGCTGATCAAAGTGTATGCGCTTTCGAAACATCAGAGCCGCCTTCTCATGGGGGTCCGCGTCACGGTGATAGATCCATTTGGCTCTCCATATCATGGCTTCCCTCCTCCTATTACTGCGAAATGTTATCGCTAACATTTTGCGCAAAAATATATCCTTTCCTGTACTAACGCGCCTTCACTGACCCTCGTTTTAGAACCTCTGGCGTTACGACTGCCTTTTTCGTTGTCCTCTTATCTGTCAGACAGTCGTGTAAAACGTTGAAACACGCTCTGCCCACCGCATAGGGCCGTATCGAAACGGTGGTCAGTCCCGGCTCGGTAATTTCCCCCACATAGCTGCCATCGTGACCGATAATGGAAATATCCTCCGGGACCCGCAGTCCCTCCGTGACCGCGGCGTTGATAGCGCCCACTGCGATCATATCATTTGCACAGCTGATGGCAGTCGGAAGCTTTGTCGCAGTGCGGATGAGCTCTTTCATGGCCCGGAATCCGCCTTCCACCGTATCCACGCATTTCACGATCCATTCCTCCCGCACTCTCTTCCCGCAAGCTTTCATTCCATCTAAAAATCCCTGGTATCGCTCCCCCCATATCCCCTTGTCTGTGACCACGTGTGAGATATATCCAATATCCTCATGATTACAGGTGTGCAAATACTCTATCGCCATCCTGCCGCCCAGCCGGTATTCGATATTGACAAGGCCGCTCACATAGTCCATATGGTGGTCCCCCAAGGTAATGACTGGAATGGGATTTTGTTTTGCCGCAATCTTCTCAAATTCATGGTCGAATGCCTGCATCTGCTCAACTGTATGAAGGATGGTCGTATTGTCATCTTTGCTATCTCGAAACTCTACGGATAGGATGATCATGCCATCCACACATTTATTATACAGCGTATTGATACTTTTCAGCGTGCTGTCCAGACCAGTGGCAGCCGACATGATGATATCGTATCCGTGCTTCTCCGCCTCCTGAATGATTGCGGATAAAAAGACGCTATATAGCGGATTCTCTATATGGGTTAAAAGAACGCCGATGGTATGGGTTTGATTGGTAACCAAACTTCGGGCCAACAAATTGGGCTGATAGTCCAGCCGTTTTGCCGCCTCCAACACTCTTTCCCTCGTCTTGTCCGATACTGCCCTGGAGTCATTCATAACACGGGAAACTGTCATCGTGGAGACGCCGGCTAATCTTGCCACATCGTTAATGGTTGCCATCTTGGATTCCTCTTTCTTGAGTTACTGGGTTAAATAGACAAATCTTTGTGACTTGTTTGATATTGTTATCGTTAACATGTATAGATCATACCACCACTTTTTATATTTGTCAATAGATTTCCATAATATTTATATTCGATAATCGGCAGTGTGTGCTGGTGCGGAACATTCTCAATCGAAGCAAGTTTCCCCATAACAAAAGCGGCATTCCCCTCCCTGGAGCATACCGCTTCTGCTGTGATTAAAAATCACTGATACCGAAAAGGCCTCCCCGGCGCACCTATTATCGCTGGGCGCTCAACTGTCAAGGGCTTTACCTCGGTCCTCTATAATTCTCTGGGCAATCTGCTCCACACTCTCCCCCTCCTGCTGGCTCAACAGCGCGATGACAGACTGTACCTCATTTTCCTCCATGCCAAGCAGCTTTGCAATCTGCTCAGTATCAAAATTCTCGGCGCACATCTCCTTGACGGCTGAGATTCGCTGCCCCCATAGGCCGATCTCTTTGCCGATCTCTTTGCCGATCTCTTTGCCAATTTCCTTGCCCATCTCTTTACCGATCTCCATCCCCATCTCTTCGCCCATCTTAATCCCCATCTCTTTGCCCATCTCCATCCCCATCTCCATCCCGATTGCTCTTCCCTCGTGCAATAACCACTCCATGTGCATAACTCTATCCTCCATTTCCTGAGTCTGCTTAAGCTTTGATACAAGACGGTGGATGCTCCTAACCGCCGGGTCGTCCCCTGCTTCCTCCTCTGTACTATTCTCCACATACCGCAGGAACCGGATCAGCGTCGGGCTGGCGCTATCTTCCCTCGTCCCTCTAGTGTTAAGAAAGATCTTAACGCTCTCATCTCCCAATCCCTTCTCCGTTTCGACACATCGATTCACAAACGTGTACCGGTATCGGCCCTCCCCAAAAAGGTCAAACCGAGTGATAAAGATGACATACGTTTTGGGCAGCTTTCCATAGTCTATGGATTTTCCGCTAAGCAATCCCGAAACATCTAACATTCCCTGATAGTATCGGGCCCGCTTCGCCAGATCCCCTTTTTTAGCAGTCTGCATCTCTACATTATACACGCCCCCTTTCTCATCCTGTGCGTACACATCCAGCCGAATCGACTTATACCCCGGCAAATTTCGAAAGCTTTTTTCCACCTGATGATACTCCACCGCAACAAGATCCCGTTCCAGAATGATTTTGAGTACCGCTTGACAAAAATCCTTCTGCTGCAACAGCGCGCTGAACAAAAGATCGTTGGACAAATTTAAGTTATCAAGATGCATGGTATCGTAGTCCCCCTATTTTCCTTATGTTGATACCTCCACACTTGTCATATACGGCCGCATAAAACCACATTCCTCGAACGTTCTAGACACAGTATAGCACAGAACGCAAGCCTACTCCAGAACATAGTAGGTCAAATTTGGGGCAAAAATTGACCTAGAACGCAAATTCCACAGATAACATAAAAAAAATTTTTCCAAGTCTTGATGCAAAATAAAATGCCAGCCGGAACACATCCGACTGACATAATGCTTATTTTTTCATTTGTCTCCCTGTCGAGGGCAACCATTGGAACACAGCTGCGACTGCCCCTAAATTACGGCAGCTCCTCCAAAACGGCAATCTCATACGGGGCCAGTTCGAACCGCCCGCTACAGGTCTCCCCGGTGAGCAAATTTTTCATCCCCCGAGACAGCATATACGCTCCGGGTGCGTTTGCGTATTCTATAAGGATCAGCCCCTTGCGGATACCCTGTCTCGGCGACACCATCACAGAACCTTCGCTTCCACCATGATCTACGCCAGCCAGATCACAGCTCATAGCCACGATCTTCTTCATATCCTCGTAGGATGGAATCGTCCCCAACACGATAACACGGCCCTTTCCAACTGAACGGCTGATAACCGCGGCTTTGCCAATAAAAGCACTGTGCCCCTCCGTGTAAACCGCAAGGGTATTCTCCGGGCTCTCATCAAATACATCGTACCATTTGTCTCCGCGGAGGGCGTCCCCGTCATTCCACCGAACCGCAACGCGCCCCTCCTGGTCCGGGATGCCGTACATCCATCTAGCCCCGGTCAACTTCTCAAGGATGCCAAAATACTCATCGGTATACCTGGCGCCATAGGAATTGCGGATATCCGACAGAGGCCCCACCACCCATACGCCGCCATCCTGTACCCACTGGCCAATTCGCGTCTCCAGCCCCTTTTCCTCAAGGGTCATCATCAAAGGGGAAAAGAGAACCTTATAGGCGGAAAGATCCTGCGCCGCATCGATGACATCCGGCCGCAAGCCACTGTCAATCACCGGCTTATAAAAACTTTGATTCAGGGTATCCATGTAGTCCAGTCCCGAGATCACCGATTGTGTTGAGAACATATTCCAATTCAGCGATGTAAAATGAAACGCAACCTCTGTCTCAACCCGGGTCTCACGGATGAAGTCCGCCGTTATGGCGTAGGAATCCGCTACCTCCTGCACCTCGCCAAAAATATGCATGGGGCGCCCAGTAGAATCCAGAACCGAGCCATGGACTAGTTCATGCCCCGCCCAGTGGGTACGCCATATCCAGTACATATTCGCTTCCCCGCCCAACGCAATGGGCATCCACGAGTTGACACGATTGTACCCCTCCGGCTTGATCGATTGTCCGATATCTGTCGATCCACTCCAGCATGTGGCGGTCTCAGTATTCCAAAAAGGGCGCTCTTTCAGCGTTCGCAGATAATCAAACCAAAGTGCGCTGCAATAGAGATTGTCCGGTACATTGTAGTGGTTGAACTGCACGACATCCAGCGCCTCTGTCATATCGCGGTAATCCATTCCATTGAACGGCATTGTATCCGTTCCAACCGGGACATGGACATAGGCGTGCAGAATCTCCGCCTGCATCCGCACAAAATCCACATGGCTTTCATTCTGTTTGATCCGCCATTCCAGCCTCAAATGCGGGTTATGCCAGGCATGGCAGGGGGCAGGGATCTCCTCGAAGGCATCATACCACTGACTGAATAGATTCAGGTTCCAGCTCTCGTTAAGATGGCCGATGGTCCCGTATTTCTGTTGTAGCTTTTCATGGAAGGCCTTCTGACAGTGAGGGCAAAAGCAACCATCTCCCGATGCATAAATCTCATTGTCAATCTGCCAGCCAATGATATTGGGATCCTCACCGAACTCCTTTGCCATCTGCTCCACAATGGCCCCACTGTATTTCCGGTACTCCGGATTGTTGGAACAACAATGGCGCCGACCGCCGTGATTGGTCTTCACGCCGTCTGCATTCTGTGTAACCACGTCCGGGTGCAGCTTGATCAGCCAGCGGGGAGGGGTCGCCGTGGGAGTGCCCATGACAACGGCAATCCCCGCCTCCGCCAGTGCATCAACGATTTTATGAAGCCATGCGAAATCATACGCCCCAGGCTCAGGCTCCATCTTATGCCATGCAAACTCTCCGATTCGCGCAACGGTAATTCCGGCCTTCTTCATCATGGAGATATCGTAGTCCATCTGCTCTTCCGGCCAGTCCTCCGGATAATACGCCGCACCCAGGTACGGCGGCTGGACATGGGCAACCTTATTTTTCATCTTCCAGTTCCTCACTTCGACAGATTTGCATCATCCTCAATAAAATGAAACTCCAGATGATAGACCGCTTCCTCGCCGGGAGCCAACACCTTCAATATCCCTTTTTCCCGCATGACGTCGCGCCCCTCGACAAAGCAATTGCCTGGCTCCAAGCCCATAACGTAGTCGCCCCATCCCAACATCTTCCACTGGGTGAAGCAGTCCAATTCCTCAGGGTGAAACACGATCTTGACGCCCTTCCCCACTGCCGGATTAAAGATCGCCGCGTAGGCCTCCTCACCTCTCTGGAACGTATGATAATAGCATTGTTCTTTAAATTGAGGCTGCGGGGGCAAAACCACATTCCACGCATCGAGTCCCTCAGCCGCCCTGGCATCCCGCGGCGTCACCGTCTCAGAAGGAATATAGAGGGTCGCTTCCTCGCTCAAAATCGGATACCCCATGTTCATGTGATAGAGGATCATATGCGGCGTCTCCGTATCCCCATAGTTGCGGATAGTATCTGTCAGATAGAGGGTATTTTCGCCTATTGGGCAGCGCCATTCCCGCTTCATCTCCAGCCGCTCGCTGAAAATCTCCGCCTGCCGGATGGTGGCGCGGATGAGAATCTCCTCCCGCCCCTCCCGGCTCTCCACACAGTGATAATACTCCTCCGCCGGCGTATTTCCAATACTGCCGTGTAAGGGCAGTTCCTTCCCGTCGTCGGTGCAGGGAGCGCCTACGGCCGTAAGGCCGCAGGTAGTGAGAAAACCAGCGGTAAAAGACTTGAGAAATCCTACCCCCTTATTGTCATAGTACTGAGGGGCAACATAGCCGCATGGGCTGATAAAGCTAAAATTAACGCCGTGCAGGCTGACGCGGACCAGATCCGCGCAGCGGTCCGGCGATACGGTAAATTCCAGACCGCTCCCATTGCGTACCTGTAACAAGTGCATCCCATCGCCTTTTCCTGAACACAGGCGATATTCCTCCACACCTCTCACCTGCAATGGATGGCCTGTATACTGTTCCAGATTTTTCATGCGAAGTCCTCCTACGCTGTTTTTACTGATCTTTCTCCCGAATCTGCACACGCCTGATTTTCCCGCTGATGGTTTTGGGCAGCTCGTCCACAAATTCAATGATACGGGGATATTTGTATGGAGCTGTAACCCGCTTTACATAATCCTGTAATTCCTTGACAAGCGCATCGCTGCCCTCATATCCTTTTGCCAGCACGACCGTGGCCTTGACGATTTGGCCGCGGATGGGGTCTGGCACCGCCGTAATTGCAGTTTCCACCACGGCAGGATGTTCCAGCAGGGCGCTCTCCACCTCAAAAGGCCCAATCCGATACCCTGACGATTTGATCACATCGTCTCCGCGCCCAATGAACCAAAAATATCCATCCTCGTCGATCCACGCCTGATCGCCGGTGTGGTAGTATCCATCGTGCATGACCTTGTGGGTCAGCTCCGGATCTTTATGGTAGCCGGAAAAAATCCCCACCGGCTTTCCGTTGCTGATATCAATGCAGATTTCGCCCTCCTCACCGATTTCGCACGGATGGCCATTGTCATCCAACAGGACGATTCCAAATCCGGGGGTCGGCTTCCCCATAGAACCTGGTTTTGGCTCCATCCAGGGATTGTTGAATATCATGACAGGGCCCTCTGTCTGCCCGAACCCCTCCCGAAGCTTCAGCCCCGTCAGATCCAGCCACTTCTTATACACTTCCGGATTCAGGGGTTCCCCCGCCACATAGGAAGCGCGAAGGGAGGACAGATCGATCCCGGACAAATCCTCCTGAATAATAAACCGGTATACGGTGGGCGGCGCGCAGAATGTGGTGATCTTATACTTTTCAATCATCCGGGCGATGTCGATGGGGGGGAACCGGTGTTCATAGTCATAGACAAAGATCGCCGCCTCACAGAGCCATTGCCCGTAGAACTTGCCCCAGACACATTTGGCCCAGCCGGTTTCCGCCAAGGTAAAGTGAAGGTCGTCGGGATTGAGATGCTGCCAAAATCCCGCCGTGGAGATATGGCCCAAGGGATATCGATAGTCGTGAGCCACCATTTTCGGCATACCTGTGGTGCCGGAGGTAAAATAAATCAAGCTATAGGTATCCGGATCGTACTGCGCGTCATACTGCTCCCGGGAATAGACATCGGACGCCTCCGCCACCAATCTGTCAAAATCCACAAAACCTTCATTTGCTCCGCACACGCTGGCCTTGATGACATCTCTCCCAGATTTTTCAATGCCCTCGTTTACATGGGCGATCACCTGCTCATCATCGGGCCCTCCCGTACAGAGCAGCATCTTCACATCCGCCGCTTCAATCCGGTAGGCAATATCCTTACCGGTGAGAAGATTGGTGGCAGGAATGGCCGTAGCCCCTAACTTGTGCAAGCCTAAAAGGCAGTACCAAAAATGATAGCGGCGCTTGAGAATCATCATGACCGTATCGCCCTTCCCGATTCCAAGAGAAGCGAAAGCATTGGCCGCCTTTGAGGACAGGAGGGACAAGTCTCTATATGTAAAGATCCGCTCCTCGCCTTTATCGTTACACCAGACAAGCGCCCGCTTGTCCGGCGTTTTCTCTGCCAAAACATCCATCACGTCATAGGCGAAATTGAAACGCTCCGGGAGCGCAGTCTTAAAATTCTGGCGAAAATCCTCATCCGATGTAAACTCTGTTTTACAGTACTGTTCAATGAAACGCATTTCTATTGTTGATCCTCCCTATATAAAATCTAACTCCGGAACATCTGCCACGGGGCGAATTCTGCCGTGAGAGCTATCGGTGACGCTCCGGCATAAATAGCGTGTGAAAATAAGCGATCTCTTACACAATGATAACAAGTATTTTGACGGGTTTTCCGTCCAACGCCTTCATTCCATGGGGATATCGGGACTGAAAATAGACGGAGTCCCCCTCGTCCACAACCATCTCATGATCCCCAATCTTCATAATAAACCGGCCTTCCACGCAATAATGGTACTCGTGGCCCTGGTGTACGCTGAGAG
Source organism: uncultured Eubacteriales bacterium (assembly GCA_959029275.1). Lineage (GTDB taxonomy): Bacteria > Bacillota > Clostridia > Lachnospirales > Bianqueaceae > Bianquea. The sequence continues at coordinate 13,944 of CAUFVC010000002.1, forward strand.
GTATCTCGTCCTCCTCGTTGGGCTCCACCACAACCATGAATGGCTCCAATCTGCGGCCTGTAAAATTATAAGCAAGATTATGATACTCATAGGCTTTGTTTCGATCCGTCCCAACGCCATGGCCTTTGCGCACGATGGTATACTGGCTTAATTTCGGGGATTTTCCTGTAATCAGCTCCGTCAGATCGATATCCATTAAAGCGCAAAAGTCATACATAACGCTGACGTGCAGCTCCTTCTGTCCCGCCTCATATTCTTCATATTCCCCGAGGGGAATCCCTATCTTCTCTGCAACTTGGCTTGCCGTCATCTCCTTGATCTCTCGAATTCCCCGCATTCTCTGGGCAATCTCCATATTTTTGTCCATTGAAAAGCTCCTTTCTCATGATTTCCATTGTTAAAATCCCATCATCGCTTCCACATAGCCCCGCAGACTCACGCCATAATCCTCCGACGGAGCCCAGTTTCCACCCAGTGATTCCACAGTGGGGCACCTGCCAAATAAACTTTCAAAGTGCCGCGGGTCCAGCGTACCCTCTTTTGGATATCCCGCTGCCCCTGCGTAAAGCGCCAAATGATCCACGTGGGCTGATATGCCATCTTCCCAGCTGTCAAAACGTTTATGCGCCTCTGCGATATAATCATCGCTGTCCTCCGGCTTTCCGGTTTCTGTTCTCTTCATGCCGCATGGATTCTTGTACGTCTCGTCCAAGACGCCGGTAAACTTGCCAAAATTGGTCTCCTTTGCCGACTGTGCATATGCCACCGCCGGGTCCACCCCCACAGAGGGCGAAATAGACCAGTACAGCTCTGCCAACCCCAAGAAAGTCTCCGTGGCGCCTTTACTTTCAGCCCAAGCCCTTGCCTGGTCAACCGTTGCCCGAGGCGGCGCAAGGATCGCAAAAAACTCCGAATCCATGGACGGCGGCGCCGGCTCCTGCTCCCCGACAATGTGAACAATATCCATCTGTCCATCCGCCGGCAGCCATGTAGTCAGCAATGCATTGGGGACAAATCCCTCCGTGCCATCCTCCAGCCGTATTTTATCCCATTGCCCTGGCTCCTGCGACAGACGGTCCGCCTTTTGATTTTTTTCCAGAACTCCCACCTGCGCCTGATCTTCGCCGGGCTCTGTCCGCAGAATCACCTGGGTGATTCCAAAGACTCGTTCACTCTTACTCCCCTCCGGAGAAGAGTCGGATGTCCCCGAATCTCCAGATTCAAGGTTGGTCCCATTGACCTCTTGAAGGGAGACAGCTTGTTTTGTAAGACTCCAACCGGCCTCTTCACTCTTCTGGCCGGATTCGTCCGGCGAGGCCGGCTTCTGCATATGATACAGACATACGATCAGTAAACATACCACACTGAAAAAAATTGCTGCCGGGCCCACCCATCTCTTCATAACTGCCTCCTGTTATCTAGCTAAGTCTTCACTTCTCGAATCTCCTCTTTTGTAATTGGCTCGTCTGAATAGCGAGCCTTTTGATATACGCGGGTCAACGCCTGCAAATTCTCCTGCTCCCTGAGCGCCTGCTCAATCTCCACAGGAGTATTGGCTGGCTTGATTCGATCTCCTTTTTTCATATACCGGGAAATCTTATGAAAATACAGGCGGCGTATCCTTTTGTCCGGTGTCATCTGCAGCGCATCCCGTACCCTTCCCTTTGGCCTAGGGCTTCGCTTTTCCTTTTCAACAAAGGCGCTTGACTCCGTAAACTCCTCCGTTGCCAACTTCTGAATCGAATTCTTGTTGAAAGCTTTATAGAACCGGTACAGCAAATATACAATCCCGACGATAATGCCCACACAAAACGCCACGATGACAATCTTCTCCAGGATCACCCACAGAATAAAAGGCTCCCCGCCTATTGCCGCCTCCGTATCGGCCTGGGAAGGATTTACCTCCAGCTGGAAATCTTCCGAGATTTCCCCTGTCTCCTCCCCCCGGCCCAGAAAGGATAGCAGGAACCGCAGCAGCGCCAGCGCTCCACTTCCGATCCAGGTGAATACCACATCCAACCGCAAAACAACTGCCAGCAGCATAACGGCTGTGGCGATGACAAGAAATATAGCGGCAATCTTTCCATTGAACCGTCGAAGCTTTTGCGCCGGCTGGCTCATCATGTCCCCCACATTGGAAAGCGTTTCATTCACGTTGAGAATATGCAGGGAGACGAAAAAGATCAAAATCTGGGCCACTGCCAGTCCAACCAGATATGGGCGGATCGCCTGTATGTCCAGAAAACCGGCTAAAAAATAGAGGACGATAAGGGTGCCGCAGCCCACGAACAGGGTTCCCATGGACAGGGCCTCCCCCCGCCCGGTATACTTCCGCACATAGGAATACGCGATGGCGAGAATCAGGTACGCGCCGGCCAAAAGCCTTGGGATGAGCTCAAGGGGCAGAAACAGATACCCAATCCATACCAGGTGGCACAGGGCAAACAGAAAAAAATTCTTGACATACTGGCGCACGAAGATCAAAAGGAGCGGGATCACCCACAGGGGCAGAAGGGGAACCGCAGCCCTCAAGTCATGTTCCACCGCCGCGTTGACAAAACATATAATGGCGCCGGGAATGCTGAACAGAAGAAAGATTTTTAGCAATTCGGTTATAAGATAGGTCGATCTCTTCATCTCACACCTCCCATAGAAACACGTCCTCTGTCTCCTCCCTGAGCCTCAGAGGTGGAAATTCTGCATCCGTCATATCCTTGTAAGAAACCGGCAGTATCCACATACAGGATGTGGTGTAGGACCTCAATCTTTTATAGGCGTCCTGTAGCTCCTTCCCATAATACGGCGATATCAGAACGGTATATGTGTCCATTTCCCTCGTGGCCGTAGCCCTCTCCAAGTGAGGGCCCATAGACTGCAACGGCGGCAGGGAGACCTCCAGGCTGGCCAGACTCTCCATTACGGTGTGAATGTGATTCGCCCCGCTTCCGGCAGCCACCCCAATCTCCTTGTGGGTTATCACATTCTGTCCGTTGCAGTAGAGGCTGACAGGCACGCCATCTTCCTCATACCGGGACGCCAGCGAAGCCGCCATTCGAATCCCTTGTTCATACAAGACCTCATTAAAATGATTATTATTTTTCTCCATGTTTAAGAGAATTTGGATCGTCTGTGTTATGGTGGAATCATGGGTGTTGACCAGCAGCTTCCCCTCTCTGGCGGACGCCTTAAAGTTGATGCTCTTAAAGCTGTCATGGGGCTGGTATTCCCGTATTCCCTTAAACATGTAGGGATCCTCCATCAGAAAACGCTTTGTGGCGATGTCCCCCATCATCTTCTCGTAGGGAATCAGGTACTCCTGTGGGTCGATGAGCTTAGGATAGACGACCAGAGTATCGCCCATGTGGATGACCTGTACCATTTTACTGGTGATGAAGAGATTGTGACTCAACAGATCGATTCCCTTGATGGTATAGACTCCCCGCTTATCAAATGTAAATGGGATCTCACGGGTGATACGCTGGTAAAACAGAATGTTAAATAAGTCACTGCGATAATGCTCAACCTTCCCGTTGCGGGATATCTGAAATTTCACATAGATCCATGGCAAAGGCAGTATTTTACGGTTTGTGATGGTCTCCGTAAGAGCTGTAGCCGCTCCCTCAAACATAAACTGATCGGTAAATCTTACGCTGACCGATAAGTTTTTATTCCAGTATCTGTGATAAATCCAATTTTGAAGCCAATACAGCAGCCCCGCCACACACAAAATCAGTACAATGGGCATTGTGACCCTCTCCCTTAGCTTTGTGCCAACTTCCAGTTCTCCATCGGTACGTCAGTTGAGTCCAATATATCCTGTATCATGCCGCTGATCTGGCTTGACCGGCTGCGCATGCTGCTGCGGAGGATAATGCGGTGACCTAAAACGGGAACCGCCAGATCCTTAATCTCGTCGGGCGTGACATATCCGCGGCCCCGGATGGCGGCCAACGCCTGCGCGGCCCTCAACAGCGCTATATTTCCCCTCGGGCTGACGCCCAGGGCGACTTCCTCCCGGGTGCGAGTTTTATCCACAAGATCCACAGAATAGGCCACAAGATCGTCGTGGATGGACACGGCCTTCACTGCCTCCTGCATCTCAAGAAGCTGTCCCCGGGAGCAGACGGGCTCGATCTCTTCGATGGGCTGCCCTGCGATGAAGCGCTTCATAATCCGCATGGACTCCTCCTTCTCCGTATACCCCATGGACAGCTCCACAAGAAAGCGGTCCAGCTGCGCTTCCGGCAGGGGAAACGTCCCCTGGGTTTCCACAGGATTCTGCGTCGCAATGACAAAAAACGGACTCTCCAACCGGTATGTCTGCCCATCTACCGTAATCTGTTTCTCTTCCATGCTCTCCAAAAGGCTCGACTGCGTTCTGGGCGTAGCCCGGTTGATCTCATCCGCCAACAGAATATTGGTGAAGAGTGCCCCCTCCCGGAATACGAAATCGCCTTCTTTTTGATTATAATAATTGATTCCAATCAGATCTGAAGGCAATAAGTCCGGTGTAAACTGGATGCGCTTAAAATTTGTATCCAGCGACTTGGCCAACGTCTTGGCCAGCATGGTTTTGCCCGTACCGGGAACGTCCTCCAGAAGTACATGCCCTCCCGCCAACAGGGCTGTCAGCACGAATTCCATCACCTTCCGTTTCCCTACGATGACGCGCTCCATGTTGTCCATGATCTTATCCGTGATGGTCTTCATCTGTTGAATGTCCATATGCATGTCTCCTTTGCTTTCTTCCGGCATACTGTTCCTTTTATTGTATCACAACTGGGCTTGTAAGCAAAGAGAGAATTAAAATAATTTTTAAAGACTCTATGAAATGGGTACACTAGAAACACAACACGCCGTTTCCTTAAGGAGGTCTTCCTATGTCTTTAACGCCGAAACAGGTTAAATCCACGCTCTATGTCATACTCTCCATTCTGACCGGCAGTTTTCTATGTGCGCTCTCGCTAAATGTATTTTATATTCCGGGACAGCTTTTAAGCGGAGGCGCTACAGGCGTGGCCCTTTTGCTCCACTACCAGTTTGGGTGGTCTACGGCCCTCATGGTCTTTCTCATCAACATACCGCTATTTTTGCTGAGCTGGAAGTTGGTCAGCCGAGACTTCTTTGTCTACTCTCTTGTGGGAACCGCCGTCTTTTCCGTCATGGTGGAGCTGACAAAGGATCTGCGGCTCGCCTATGATAGCAGGCTGACAACCGTTGCCCTGGGGGGCATCCTCAATGGTCTGGGCATAGGCGTGGCATTTCGCGCCGGTGCTTCTTTTGGCGGCAGTGACATTATTTCAAAGATTCTACACAAATATTTTTCATTCAACATGGCGGCCGCCGGCCTGGTGGTCAACGCCGGCATCGTATTCTTCTCCATCTTCATTTTCGGCTTGGATCTGGCGGTGTTAACCCTGGCGGCTATGTTTATCTCCAGCAAGGTGACCTCGTATGTTATCGAGGGTATGCGCTACAAACGCGCAGTCTTTATCATTACAGGAAAAGATACGGACATGGCAGCCGCCATCCTGGCAAAAATCCACCGCGGCGTTACAGTGCTGGAAGCCCGGGGCGCCTACACAGGACAAAGCAAATCCATGTTATACTGCGTCATCAGCAAACGGCAGGTTGCCCCCCTCCGCCAAATCGTCAAAGATACCGATCCGCAAGCCTTCGTCACTGTGGCGGAGGCGTCGCAGGTCTACGGTTACGGAAACGGATTTTATGCCATTACAGGGGATGAGTAAATGGGATAACAGAACTAGGTCTTTTCCTATAGAAAAATAGCGTCAGGCTTCCTATCTTCAAAGGCCTAACGATAGGAAGCCTGACGCTCACCTCCTCACCCGGCGGCAAAGAGATCCCGTTTTATATTGTAATCTCCATTCCGGAGCGCCACAAATAGCCCTTTCCCTATGAATACAGTTGAATCTGTCTCCATTCCACCGCATCGCGGGCGGCTGTCACTTGAATCCGTATCTCTGACGCAGTAAAGTTGACGCAGCATATTTTTTTATGCCCGACACAAGTGCCGTCGTAGGCTTTCTGCCACACACCATCCTGATCGCGATAGCGAATCTGGAAATTTTCAACACGCTGGCCATTTGCGATATTCTCCATGAGCACCACGTATTCAATGTGTTTCGCTTCCGGCAGCTTGATTTCCACCCAGCTCTGTGTAGCGCTCACGGAGGTGTCCGTCCGGGACACTCCCTCCTCCAGCATCCAATCGTGGGAAAAAGAGGCCCGCAGCTGATCTCCCAGTTCCCTGAGCCGTTCCACATCCCGCGGATCGAACCGGCCATTGGGCATGGGAGGCACATTTAAAATAAAGCAGGTATTGGCTCCCACGGAGTTCAAATACGTCGTAAACAGCCGGTCCAGAGAGTGGGGTTCCTCCTCAGGGTGATAAAACCACCCAGGCCGGATGGACATATCAATCTCCGAGCCGCAGAAGACCAATCCCTTGGAGTACACAATGTTGGAGAGCGATCCGAGATTTAGATCCGGTTGTTCAATCCCCTCCAAAGATCCCTCCAAGAGCGGACCCTTCGTCTGTACCTCATGGTTTAGAAAGCAGAGCTCCGACGGTACCACCGCCCATTCCGCGTTCCGGGCGCTTCCCTCCTCATTGCCACACCAGCGAACATCCGGTCCGTTAAAAATAACGGCCTGGGGCTGATATTTCCGAATGAGTTCAATATATCCTTCGAAATCGTATTCCTGCCTTCGCCCATTGGGACCCTCGCCGCACGCTCCGTCAAACCAGACCTCAAAGATCTCCCCGTATTCCGTCAACAGCTCTGTCAGCTGATTCTTATAATAGGTGTTGTACTCCGGCGTACCATAATACTTCGAATTTCGATCCCAGGGAGAGAGGTAAAAGCCAAATTTGATGCCGCCCCTACGGCATGCCTGCTCCACTTCCCGGACAATATCCCCCTGCCCGTTTTTGTAGGGGCTATTCTTTATACTGTGCTCCGTGTACTTGGATGGCCATAGGCAAAATCCGTCGTGATGCTTGGCTGTAATGATCAATCCCTTCATCCCCGCCGACTTAACCGCCTCAACCCATCCGTCGCAGTCCAATTCCACAGGATTAAAGATAGCCGGATCTTCGTCGCCCAAGCCCCATTCACGGCCCGTATATGTATTGGGACTGAAATGGACAAAGGCGTAGAACTCTGTGTCAAACCATTGCCTCTGCCTCTCCGACGGCCTAACATGGGCTGCGCTCTTGATAAAATCTTGAAATGATGACAAATGCTCCATGGAAAATATACCTCCATCCGCTGATTTGCCTCATTGTACCATATTGGAAATGGAAGGTCAATCTTCTTTTAATATCGTCCGACTATCTCCTGCATAGCCGTCCATTTCTTTTCCATATCGGCGACCAATTTCATCTGGGTACGGCAGCGATCCAAGTTCTGCCGCTCCCGATGGGTGCGAAAATACGTATCTCCCTGCAAATAGTCCGTCAAAAACCGAATACCGCACTCCATCGTCATCATTCTGGCGCCCGCCGGAAGAAGACGGCGCTCCTCCTCCGTCAACCGTCCGGCACAGCCCTCCAGGAATCCTTTTGTATACATAGAAAACCGTTCCAAATCCATGGACACCTTATCCAGGTCGGGCTCATCCTCCGCCGCCGTGCTGGCCCCAAACCGGATGGAATCTCCAAAATCATTCACCGAGAATCCTGGCATTACCGTATCCAGGTCGATGACGCAGATTCCCTTCCCCGTCCTGGCATCGATCATCACATTGTTGAGTTTCGTATCGTTGTGGGTTACCCGAAGGGGCAATACTCCGCTGGTATGCCGGTCCAATAGAAGCTTGGTGTCCTCCTTGCGCTCTCGCCAAAATGCGATCTCCGCTGGCACTTCCTTCACACGTCCGCATACGTCCGCCGCCACAGCTTCCTCTAGCGCTTGATACCGAAGTGGCGTATTGTGAAAATTAGCAATGGTTTCATGGAGTGAACCGGCAGGATATGCGGCCAGCATATTTTGAAAACGGCCAAAGGCTACAGCGCTTTCATAAAAAAGTTCCGGCGTCGCCGCATCATAGGTCATGGCATCCTGAATAAACACATACCCCCGCCAATAACTCCCATTGCTGTCACGATAATATGCGCTGCCGTCCAGGGCGGGAACGATGGTGAGCGTCTCCCTCAGCGGATCACCGCCATTTCTTTCAATCTCCTTCTTGAGATATGCCGTCACGCTGGATACATTGTCCATAAGCTCTTTAGGATTCGTGAAGATTTCATGGTTTATTCTCTGTAAAATCCATTTCTCCGCTGTCCCCTCCGATTTTTGCGTCACGACAAGAAACGTGTCGTTGATATGGCCGCTCCCATAAGGCCGTACTTCGAGACATGTCCCTTCAAACTGTATGTTCTCCACCGCTTCTCTGACTTTCTGGCACCGTTCCTCCCGCGTCACAATCCTGCGCCTCCTCCTTCTATTTTCTTTCATTATACGAAGTCCCACTTGCAATTTCTAGAAATTATAGTATAATCATTAGTAATTTCGTATAAAATCAATTATTCTCCTTAATTTGGCGCTTGGGGGTATCACATGGAACATCCGATCGAATTAACCGATGTCTTGAAGGAGCTTCACAACATATCAGGTTTCCGAATTTCAGTCCATGACACGGATTTTAAAGAAATTGCGGCCTATCCCAGCGAGTTAGGCCCCTTCTGTAAACTACTTCAGCAGAATCCCGACGCCAGAAAGATCTGTGTTGCCAATGATCTGGCCGCCTTCACTAAGCTTCAGGAAAGCAAACAGGTCTATGTATACCACTGCAAATTTGGGCTGTATGAGGCTGTCGCCCCTCTCTATAACTTTGGCGCCCTTGCCGGGTATCTCATGATGGGTCAGTGCCTGGATACCCTGTCTGACAGTCCAAAGGCTGTCTATGAATCCGCGAGCCCCTATGTGCCGGATAAACAGAAGCTCCTGGACGCCATCTCTCAAGTGCCTGCCCGCACTAAAAGTCAGATTCTTTCCTGTATCAACATCATGGATATCTGTGCGGAATACATTACTCTCAGCCACCGCTTTGCCCTGTCCAAAACAAACTTAGCCCACGACATCAAAATCTTCCTGACTACCCATTACATGGAGAAACTTTCCATCGATCAGCTGTGCCGCCATTTTTTCTGTAGCCGGGGAACGCTTCTCGGCGCTTTTAAGAAAAAATACGGCGTAACCATCAATCAATATTTGACGCAAATTCGGATTGAGACCGCCTCGAATCTGCTCCGCATGACGGATAAGCCCATCCACGAGATCGCAACTCTGTGTGGCTTTACGGATCAGAATTACTTTTCGAAGGTCTTTCTCCACGTGATGCATCGGACGCCGAGCCAGTATCGGAAGGACTGTGAAGAGTAGCTTTCTCTTCTCCACTGCCATGACCCCGTATAATATTAATGACAATCTATACATACTGTGGAGGAAAGAACATGGAAAAATACGGATATATCCGTGTGTCGGCAAAAGATCAAAACCCCGAACGGCAGTTCATCGCATTGCAGGAATATCAGGTTAACCAGCGGAATATCTACGTGGACAGAATGTCTGGCAGCCATTTTGCAAGGCCCCAATACAGAAAAATGTTATTGCGGTTAAAGCGGGGAGATCTTATGATTATCAAAAGCATTGACCGATTGGGGAGAAACTATGGCGAAATTTTAGAGCAATGGCGAAAAATTACAAAAGAAATTGGCGCCAACATTCGAGTCCTCGATATGCCGCTGCTCAATACCGACTGCTGCCATGCCGATCTGACAGGGATCTTTATCTCCGATTTAGTGCTACAAATTTTAGCGTATGTCGCAGAGACGGAGCGGCGCTTGATAAAGCAGCGGCAGGCGGAGGGAATCGCAGCGGCCAAGGCGCGGGGAGTCAAATTTGGATCCAAGCGGGCCGAACTGCCAGAAGCATTTGAACGGTATTACGAGCGTTGGAGTCAAGGGCATATTTCTCTTCGAGACGCGGCGGCAGAGCTGCACATGAGCCATTCAACTTTCTATCGGAGATGTCAAGAGATCAAATTTCAAAGTGAAATACAGGGCAAAGAAAATTGTTGCAAAGGGTAGACTTTTTGAAATGCAACGACAGCGCAAGCCTTCCTCTCATGTACCCAGCAAATATTAATGCTCAATTATTATAGCATACCCGTTTCAAAAAGTCTGCTTTTTGAAACAGAGCGGGCAAGATAAACCTAAGAGAGGAGTTTTATTATGGCAAAAGAAACTAAATCGCTTACCTGCGCCCCGGAGAGTGAATCGGATCTGATTGAGATCTGGCAGACCTTTGGCTGGGAGCTTTTCAGCACGCAGGAAGTCCGCGATACGGAGAGTCATCTGGAGCAGGGTTTTGGCGACACCATCAACAGTGTGACCACAACAACCCATTATATTAAGCTTACGTTCCAGAGAGATCCGGCAAATGTTCCACATTACGCCGAATTAAAAGCGCTTGAGAATGAATTCAATAGTGTTCCCTATCCGGGGGATTGTCCCACCGGTTACAGCGCCGTAAAGATTTTTATTGGCTTCATGCTCTGCACCATCCCTGGCGTGTACATGCTGGTGAAAACCATCCTCGCCGCTTCCGCCAGGCCAAAATGGAAACAGGATTATGCCGAATACGTTGCCAAGCGGCAGGAAATCTATTCCCGTGCCCAGGCAGTTGCGTGTTCCTAAGCGCTGCTAGAGGTCTGGAATCCAACATAAACAATACATACAAACTGCCCGGTTATTGGAGGACTGTCCCGGAGATTCATCCATTAACCGGATTTTCTTTTCCTTTTGCACGAAACACAATGCAAACGAAATGATGGAGAGGTCTTGCCATGGAAGCGGTCACAAACTTTATACGGGGGCTGTTCCAGCCCCCGTACACATATCTGTTATGCTTTGCCCTAGCGGTTTTCGTATTGGGCGCAATCCTTCGCTTTGCCTGCGGCGCTGTAAAAAGTATTCCTCGCTCTGCCGCCGCCTGCTTTGCAATCCTGTTTATCTATGTCATCAGCATCTGCGCCATGGGGGCGGAAGGTCAGTCAAAAGTACTCTTGAGCTGCCTGCCATTCCTAGGCGAAGTCAGCGACGCTACAGGTATTTATGTCATGATGCGCACGAGCTTCACCGCCTTTCTTCTAGAGGCAGCGCAGATGTTTGTGCTCGCCTTTATCATCAATCTGCTCCAGGATCTTTTGGACCGGTTTATTAAGCTGGGCGGCAGCTCCTGGCTGACACACTTTTTTGTCTGGTATTTCTGGCAGTGTGTCATCGTGTTGGCCGGCCTGGCCGCTAACTATGGAGTTGACTATCTGATGCGCCGTTATATCTCAGATAGCTTTGCTAAATGGGCGCCGGTGGGGCTATTGATTCTGCTCGCCACGGCGATGGTCTTCATGTTCCTCAAAGTGATTTTTAAAACCGCCGCTTTGTTTACAACTCCTGTTTTCACCGGCCTGTGGAACTTTCTGTTCCACAATACCATCGGGCGCAACATCACCAATGCCTTTCTCACCACCGCTGCCTTATCCCTTATCGTAATCGCAGCTGACCGGGCCGGATGGCTGCTGCCATTAGCTTCCGGCGGCATTTTGCTCACTTCGTTTGCGCCGGTTATCATCCTACTGTTGATCATATGGTATCTCGTGTGGGTATTGCTGTGTTAGATGAGTAAAAAAGTTCGCCCACCTGTGGCAATGTCCGGCTGCCATAGGTGGGCGCTCCGCTCCCTTGTCTATGCAAAAGGATTTTCTGTCGTATACAGCATTCCACTGGGCTGATTGAAGGAGATATCCTCGATTCCCAGATAGCGAAGTGTAGAATAGATCGCCTTCCCATAGTGGCCGAAGACGACCGCTCCGTGATGGGGATAGTTCTTCTCAATCAGCACATGGCGATAGAAACGTCCCATCTCCTTAATGGCAAAAATGCCAATTCCCCCGAAAGAGCGGGTCGCAACGGGAAGAACCTCCCCCTGCGCCAAATAGGCCGTCAATTTTCCTCTTGCATTGCCCTGTAAACGGTAGAAGGTGATCTCTCCCTCGACAATATCGCCCTCCATAGTCCCGCGGGTGATATTGGGCTCCGAATCCGGCTCCAGCGAACGCTTCATGATTCTCTGATAGCTCATGTTGGCCCTCTTCAGCTTACAGACCGGGGTATTTCCACAGTGGAATCCCATGAAGACATCCTGAAGCGTGTACGCATACTGACCGGCAATGTCCGCATCGTACATATCTTTGGGCACAGAATTGTTTATATCCAACAGCGTAACCGCATCATCCGCAATACAGACTCCGATATACTCGCTGACGGCCCCGAAGATATCAACTTCGCAGCTGACCGGATATCCCTTAGCCGCCAGTCTGGAATTGACATAGCAGGGGACGAATCCGAATTCCGTCTGAAAAGCGGGCCAACATTTATTGGCAAATACACAGTATTCGCGGGAGCCCAAATTCTCCTGAGCCCAGTCCATCAAAGTAATCTCGTACTGAGCCAATTTGGGCAAGATACCGGCGTAGGGATTTTGGGATCCGGTCTCCTCCGCCATCTCTCTCGCAAGCCCTTCAATTCGGGGGTCATTCTCATGCTTGCGGTAGGCGACCAATAAATCCAACTCTGAATTTTCCTGGATCTCTACGCCCAGGTCAAACAGTGGCTGAATCGGCGCATTGCAGGCTATAAAATCCTGGGGCCGGGGACCAAAACTAAAGACTTTCAGTTTGCTCAGTCCAATGACCGCGCGGGCGACTGGGACGAAGTCCTGAATCATGGACACAATATCCGTTGCCGTTCCCACGGGGTATTCTGGAATATAGGCGCGGATTCCCCTAAGAGCCAGATTATAAGAGCAGTTGAGCATACCGCAGTACGCATCGCCCCGACCGTCATACAGATCCTCACCCGTTTCTTCCGCCGCCGCTACAAACATGACGGGGCCTTGGAACCGCTGGGCCAAAATGGTCTCCGAGCTCTCCGGGCCAAAATTGCCGAGGAACACGATCAAGGCGTTGACACCTGCCGCCTGGACTTCTGCCAGCGCTTTTACCGAATCTTTCTCGTTCTCGACACAGGTAGGGGCTTCAAAAATCTCAACGCCCGCCGTCTGACATGCGCTCACTACATCCCGGCGTCTCCTTTCGCTTAGGCTGACGGGAAAACAATCTCGGCTCACCGACACAATCCCCAGCTTAACACATGGAATATTATTCATCCTATACCTCCACTCCGCCGCTATGCGGCAATTTATTTTGTATCCTCAAAAAACCATTTTAGGCTGCCATACAGCTTCGTATATTTCAAAAATAATGCCTCGTACAGTTCTCTATACTCCGCTCGCGGAAGAATCTCACTGTCCGGTCTCGCCAATTCCATAGCCTCCTCTATGCTGTCCCACAGGCCGCACCCGGCCCCAGCCACCAAGGCAGCGCCGAAAGCTCCCCCTTCCGCAGACCCGTAGACGGTATGTACAGGGAGCTGAAAGATGTCGGCTAAGATCTGCCTCCACAGGGGGCTCTTTGCACCGCCGCCCGATACTATAATCTCCGTGGGCGCACACGGATTGACTGACATAATGAGTTCATACACTTGTCTAAGGGAAAAGGCGACTCCTTCCAGGACAGCTCTGGCGAAATGCCCTTTTCTGTGGAGTGATGTGACGCCGATAAATCCACCTCTTGCATTGGGATCATTCAGGGGACACCGCTCTCCGGTCAGATAGGGCAGATAGATCAACCCTTCAGCCCCCGGAGCTACTGCCTCTGCCTCCCCATCCAACAAGCGATATGCGTCGATCCCCTCCGCCTTCTGCCTTGCCAGCTCGTGGCTACCCAGCGCATCCCGAAACCACTGATAGGATCCCGCCGCCGCCAACGTCACTCCCATAGCGTGCCATGTTTCCGGTTTGTTGTTGCAAAATACCTGTAGCTTTCCATCCGGATTTGGCATAAAGGAGGGAAGCCCCATGGCCACCACGCCAGATGTGCCCAACGTGACGCCCACTCTTCCCGACTGAACGAGTCCCATCCCTGTTGTTGAGATAACCGCGTCGCCGCCGCCGCCGTATACCTTCGTTCCCGCCGGGATCCCACACTCCCTGGCCGCTTTTTCTGTCACTACGCCTGTCTGCTCCATGGACTCTACACAGGGTGGAAACAGTCCTCGATCAATTCCGATCTTCTCAATGAGCTCCCACGCCCATTCCCGTCTCTCCACATTGAATAGACCGTAGCCCGACGCATCGGAGACCTCAGTGCAGATAACGCCTGTCAACTTATATCGTATGTAATCCTTCGGGTTGATAATGACTTTCGTCCTTGCGTAATTCTCCGGCTCCTCCTCTTTCATCCACAGGATCTTGCCCCCCGTGTACCCTGTCAACATGCGATTGTTCGTATAGTGAAGCAGAGACGCAAGCCCACCCGCCAACTCTGTTATCTCGTCGCATTGCTTTTGGGTTCTCTGGTCATTCCATAAGATTGAGGGCCGTACCGGCTGATAATTGCCGTCGAGAGCCACCATGCCGTGCATTTGTCCGGAAAAACTTACACCGGCACACTCCGCATCCTGTACCGTCTCCATGATTTCTCTACATCCCTGGGCGGCGGCGGACCACCAATCCTCCGGATTCTGCTCTGTCCATCCAGCCTTTGGCTGATACAGCGGATACTCCTTTACCGCGGATCCGAGAATCTGCCCGTCTCTATTCAGCGCAATACATTTGCACCCCGACGTACCAATATCGATGCCAATGACAAATTTTGTATCCATCTCTCTTCCTCCGGGTCAACGGATATCGGGATCAATATCGATGTTCTCGCCGATCAATCCCACATAGGCTCCCTTGTGTGCATCCTCGGTGCCGGGAAGCGTTAGCAGCCATTTATTCCGCGCCGTCATCCACCGGTCTTCTTCACATGCCGGCGTGAAGGCCGGCTTCTCCGTATTGGTACCCTTTGGAAGAACGACCACAACCCGAAATCCGGCTCCCCTGTTTCCCTCACAGGGCGCGTAGTGCAAAGTCGTGCCATACACCTCCACAGCACAACCCTTTGGCACGCGGAAGGCCTTCACCTTGGCCGTATCGTACTGTCCATTTTGGATGTCCTGCTCACGCCCCAGCAATAAAATCATATCGTCATCCGCAATATTGATCTCACTATCCCGGTGGTACTCCAAACTATTGAGCTTCGTATTGCTGCCATTGCAGTAGCCAACCTGGATTGGCATTCCGCCGTAAGCTCTGTCCGATAGATCCTTACAGACAGGAAGGGCTTCCAACTCCTTCACGCTGGGAACGTAAATCACCGCATCCTCCGGCTTTGGCGAGATCTGGCGCAAAATTCCTAGCAGCTCTGTAAAATCATATCCCTCCACCACTTTTCCATACTCTGCAAATTCCGGATCGAATACACTCTTAATTGTCATACCGCTCCTCCTCTACTTTCGCTCTCTACGCTCTGCTTGATTTTTATGGTCAGCTCTGTCAAAACTTGCTGCGACGCGGGCCTTTCCCCTTCCATTAAGTATTCAAATAAAAGCCGTATCGCCTGATATCCCTGTTCATTGGGCTGCTGGCAAACGATAGCCTTGATTAGGCCATCCATGAGATATCGCTCCGTCACCGGAGTCTGATCAAAAGCCACGATTCGAAGCGTTTTTCCCCGCAGAGCCTCAGCCGCCTTAAGACCACCGCCCGCCCCGCCTGTGGTAAAGCACAGCGCGTCGATCTGCGGATTCTGTCTCAACATAGCCTCAACCGCATCGTAGGACCGCTGTTCATCGTCATAGCTATCCGCAATATCCACTACCTGTATGTTCGGATACTCATCCTTCACAACGCTCATAAAACCTTCAACCCGCTGGGTATGCCCTGTCACATTGCCGCATCCGGAAATGATGCCCACCTGTGCGCGCTCCCCTGTAATGAGCCCCATGAGCCCCGCCGCCGTCCGTCCGCTTTTAAAATAGTCGCAGCCCACATAGGCTAGCTTCTTAGGATATGGCACGTCCATGTTGACATTTACAATGGGGAGCCCATCTGCCGCCAGCTCTTCCAGCCGCGCGATCACCTGCCGGTCACTCACCGGCGAGATTGCCAGCGCATCCACCTTCTCCTGACACACCATGGAGTGAATGGCCTCGAGCTGGCTCTTGGCGTCGTATCCCTTGATCATCTTGCGGCAAACCGTAACGCCAAAATCCGCGATCTCCTCCTCCGCTCGATTGACGCCTTCGATTACCTGATCAAAAAAAATGTTCTCAATGCTGATAAGTCCGATTTTGCTTGGATTCGCCTTGGTTGCCAGAGCTTTTGCCAGCTTATTGGGTTTATATCCGTAACGATTGGCAATATCCAGAATCCTTCGTTCCACCTCCGGACTCACGCCGCCCCGCCCATTGAGCGCACGATCTACGGTCCCTCTGGAGACGCCGGCCTTCTGCGCGATCTCTTTGATGGTGATGGCCATCTTCATACCCCCCTTGTGCCCGCACACGCATTTTTTTATTATATCGCAACTCTTGTCCCTTGTCAATTATAGAATCCGGCATTGTTGCAGTTTCTGCGGAAAAATTTCTTTGGAAAGTGCAGTATCAGCGGCGTTCCCTCTTATTTTTCCCTTTGGTATGAATAAATCGTTGCTATTTGTTGTAACCTATTGACAAGTAGGTTACAGTAGGATATAATGAGGCAGAAAAGAAAGGTGGAAGTCAGCATGATGAATATGTATGACCTGATGCATCAGATCGAAGAACAGATCGCTATGCTTCCCATCGGCTACATTTCCAAAAAGAACATTCGTGGGAAAACAAGGTACTATCGCCAGTGGAAAGAAGATGGGAGGGTAAAGAGTCAATACCTCCGGGAAGAAGAAGTGGAGGAAGTCCGTGAAAAGATCGAAAAACGCAAGCGGCTTCAGGAACGGTTGAAAGAGCTTAGAAAGCAGTACCCGGATAAAGAGGACGTTTATGAAACTAAGATAAAAACCGGAGCGGCACTGGCCGAAATGGTTTCAGAAGTCAAAGGCCTTGAAAAACGAGATATTTTTTATCGTATTCCTCAGTATCTGCATGGAACGGTACGGACACGGGTCTGCATCCTCTATGGCCTTAGACGGACGGGCAAAACAACGCTTTTACTCCAGGCGATTGGGGATATGTCTGAAGAAGACTTTGCAAAGACAGCCTATGTGAAGCTGCGCCCTACAGATGAAATGGACATGGCGGGCCGTGACCTGGATAAACTGTGGAAAGCAGGATACAGGTACGTTTTCATGGATGAGGTCACGCTCATGAAAGATTTCATCGATTCCGCTGCCCTGTTCTCGGATATCTACACCATGATGGGAATGAAGATTGTGCTGTCCGGTACAGACTCCCTGGGTTTTTGGTTTGCAAGGGATAACGAATTATATGACAGGGAAAGAACTTTCCATACGACGTTTATTCCTTATCGGGAATACAGCCGTCTGCTTGGTATTGACAGTATCGATGAATATATTCGTTACGGCGGAACACTGCGGATGGGGGAAACGGACTTTGACGATGAAGAATTAAAGGATGAAGGCGTGGCATTCCGTGATGATGAATCCACACGCAGATATATTGATACGGCTATCTGTAAAAACATCCAGCATTCCCTTGCCTGCTTTGAATATGGGAGATATTTCGGCCATTTGCGTACTCTGTATGAAGCGGGCGAGCTGACAGGTGCGATTAACCGGATTATAGAAGACATGAACCATCGGTTCGTGTTGGAAGTGCTGACCAGGGATTTTGTTTCCCATGACCTGGGGATCACAGCGCATAACCTGAAACGGGAGCGCGATCCTGAAAAACGGACAGATATCCTGAATGCCATTGATGAGCAGGCCGTGACCGAAAGGTTAATGCAGATTTTAGAGATCCGAAACAAGGAAGAACAGACGATTGGACTCACATCCTCTCATGTGGCGCAGATCAAAAAGTATTTGCAGGCATTGGACCTCATTGTCATCTGTCCGACAGAGTATGGTACAGTGGGAATTGAGCCGGAGGAGCGGGTGCTGTTTACGCAGCCAGGGATGCGGTATTGTCAGGCGCAGGCTCTTGTACATTCTTTGTTGCAGGATGAAACATTTGCTTCTCTTGATGACGAGAGTAAATCCCAGATTACAGAGCGTATTCTGGAAGAAGTCCGGGGCCGGATGCTGGAGGATATCATCCTGTTGGAATCAATGAAAGCGCTTCCGAAGAAATACAGGGTGTTCAAGCTGCAGTTTGACAGCGGCGAATATGACATGGTGATCTACGACAAAGAAAAAAAACAATGCGCCGCCTATGAAATCAAGCACAGCAATAAGTGTGTTCGAGAGCAGGCCAGACATCTTTTAGATGAAGAAAAGTTGGCATTGACCTCGCCGCGCTATGGTAAGCTGGCAGGCCGGTATGTCCTTTATCTCGGTGAGGCTGTGGATACGGAAGACGGCATCGCCTACCGGAACGCACAGCAGTTCTTAAAGAACCTGCCGGAGATAGTTCTCGAAAGCGGCCTGGAGGAAACCCTAAGAGGGGATAAGAATCCTGACCTTTATCCGACCATGTAATAGAAAAACGTAACACCGCTATGAATAATATAACTCAAGACATGAGGTTTAAGGAACCAGTAATTGAATATTCTCTATAGCGCAGCGTAACCTCCGCCGCCATTCCAATCAACATGCTCAAGCTCATATACATCATGCGTTTTCGTCCTCATTTCTCAATTCTTTCACGAGTGCCATAACATCATCATCAGAGGTTAAGCCGGTGCGCTCTGCTCCTCCGGCCATTTCCCTTTGCAGCACCCGCATAGCGTAAACAGCAGAATTGACAATGCGGACAGTGTTTCCTTCAACAATAAACGTAATACGATCACCGCTTGCCACGCCAAGGACTTCCCGAATATCTTTCGGAATCGTAACCTGGCCCTTTGCCATGACTTTGGCGTTATCCACAAACGTATTTGCTAACATAGTCGTACACCTCCTTGCAAAACATGAAAAGTAGGGATTTCCCTACTCTTATTATACGCAAGAGACGCAGAAAAAATCAACTGTAAATATTGGCAAACGAAAAAAGCCAGCTATTTTGTGAACATGATTAAAAAGTGCTTTACAAATCGTCTCTGGAGAGATGCGTTGTCTACGCTTTATTTGGGCATGACAATACAGCCCACCAGATAACTCCGTTTTTTTATCTGGTGGGCTTGTCCTGTCTATGGCTATATAAAAAATTGAGCCGACAAACTTGTAGGACTACAATACATATTGGACACAGGGAGAAGAAGGAAGAGAAAAAAACAGTAGAAGAATGCGTTCCAAAGAGGTAAAATGAAGTCACCATACCCACTACCTCACGAAAGGAAGCATTCTTTGCAAGGCCAGACTGATAGGCCATTGCAAAATAGTTTATGGATCAATGGCAAATCCCTTCTGATGGAAGGTATCTAAACAATAGTCATACAATTCAGATCCGCATGCCGTGACTTTATATTCCAGATCGCCATACACAATGTAAAATTCATCGGTCCGACGTTTCTCTAAGGTTAAGACCGCCTGATTCTTATTGTCGAAGCATAAGGCAAACGTCCATCCACTTGGAGCGGGCTGTGGCGTATCCCCTAGAGTTACACTCGATAAAATATCTTGCAATACTTCCATATCCTCAATGTCAACATACAAAGTTTGGTACTGCAGCTTGATCGCATCAAGTTTTTCCCAGTCCACATCGCGGGAGACGAGGCTCCGCGCAGTTTGGTTCCTGTGACTGCAACCGAACAGAGCTAGCAGAACCATGAGAACACAAAACGCAGCGCTGCTCTTTTTCAACATAGTAGCTCCTCTCTTATACACCTAGCCAGACTTGCCCATCCAAATACTGCGATTGATTTTCAATCAATATCTTGACTCCATTGTCTCCCCAGCCATTATTTATAATAAGATACGTAGTATAAGGAGCCGTTGATCTATATTCAGAATATCCATAAGCAGTAACCCAATGATTTTTGTATGTCGAATGATTAACAGTTTTAACTATTACCGGTCTGTTAGAATTGATTCTTTCCTTTACCGTATTATAATTAAATGGTTGGGAATAAACACAGGAGGCTGACTTCCCCACATAGATCGTGAGATATGTATTAATATGTCTCTTAATTTCCGAATAGTGCCCTATATTACCACCACTTATTTGGTTCATCGTATTGATTAGAGCTGCCCCCATATCTGCCGGTCTAACATAACTTGAATTAACAGCATCTGCATACCAATTTAACAAAATAGCTGACGCAACATTACCACATAACCCGCCGCTTAATATTCGTGGCTTCATAGTAAATAGATTTGATCAGAACCATAAAATCAATGTTGTTTCCTTACTAAGATTTTTTCTTTTATCACACAATATATAATAACAATATTTCTATAATATGTCAATATATTTTATCAATTATTATATATATTTTTAAAATAATATTAATTATTTGTATAAAATCTCTAACGCCAAGGACGATTTCGGCTAAGGCATCTAGGCTTTTGTATACTTACCTCAATTCAGTTCATCCAGCGTCAGCGAAAAGCTATCGATAAAATGATCCATGAAATACTGTACGCAGGGGCGCTGGTATTGGTCAATGGAATCCCGTATGGAATTCATGGCACGCTCAAATTCGCGATTTCCGGCCTTCATTTCCTCCAGGCACTTACAATACGCACTGATGCGGTCAGCGGCCTTCACGAGGTCATATGAGGCCTTATCCGGCGGATTAAGCAGAGGGATATAATCCTGCCTTAATTCTTCCGGGAGCATGGACAGCATTTTCTCATTGGCGATCCCCTCGATCTCTTTGTACGCTTGGCTGATCTTCGGGTTAAAATATTTGATCGGCGTCGCCAGATCCCCGGTGATCACCTCCGAAGTCTCATGGTACACCGCCAGCACGCAAATATGATCCGGATCCAGCGTTCCCCCGAAAAGACGGTTCTCAATCAGGGCAAGACTGTGGGCGATCATAGCCACCTGAAGACTGTGTTCCTGAATATTCTCCTCCTGACTGTTCCGCATGAGCCCCCAGCGCTTTATATATTTCATACGGGATAGATAGGCAAAAAAATGATGCATTGGGCTATATCTCCTTTCGAACGTGACCTTGTTCCACCCGATAAATGGTTCCGGCGGGCATCCGTTTCAAACTGTCCTCAATGCCGGTGCATGTGAGAATCGTCTGGTTTTCCTCGATATAGCGAACCAAATGTAGCTGGCGCTCCGAGTCCAATTCCGACATCACATCATCCAACAGCAAAACCGGCGGATATCCGATTTCATTTTTGACCATGTTCAATTCCGCCAGCTTCATAGAGAGCGCCGCCGTCCGCTGCTGTCCCTGGGATCCAAAGACTCGCACATCCGTTCCGTTAATCGCAATGCGGATGTCATCCCGGTGAGGGCCGATCTGAGTGCTTCCCTGCCGGATATCTCTCTGTAAGCCGCGGGTCAGCCGATCCAACAGAGACTGAGAGTCCGCCTCGCCGTCCTGCTCATAGGATAAAGCCAGCTGCTCCGTGCCATGGGACAATTGCTGATGAATCTCACGGGTATAGCTGTCCAGCGTCTGTAAAAATTGGCTTCGCCGCTTGGCAATTTTAGCTCCGTACTCTGCCAGCTGGGCGTCCCATGCGAATACGCTATCCTTCTGAGAAGAATTTCGATAGAGATCCTTCAACAGTTGGTTGCGCTGCTTCAACACCTTGTGATATTGCTGAAGATTGTGGAGATACACCGCATCCAATTGACATATCTCAATATCCATAAACTTGCGGCGTCTCGCAGGCCCGCTTTTGATCAGCGAAAGATCCTCGGGTGAAAAGACGACGACATGAAAACAGCCAAATAAATCGTCGATCTTTTTGACGGGAAATCCATTCACCGCCACGGATTTTCTGCCATTTTTTCGCAGATGGATCTCTATGGTGTCATCTCTGTGCTTTTCATAGAGAATTTTGATCAGCGCTTCTTCCTCGCCGGCTCGAATGCATTCCCTATCATACGCAGTTCGGTGTGACCGGCCTGTGGCGCAAAAATAGATAGCCTCCAGCAAATTCGTCTTCCCCTGCGCATTCTGGCCGCAGAGGATATTGACATTTCGAGTTAAATCCAAATTGAGGAATTCATAATTTCGATAGTTTTGAAGTAAAATGCGCTTCACGTACAATCCGGTCCTCACCTCTCTTTCATGGCAAATCCATTCCCTATACGGAAAAAAGACGGGGATCCCGTCCTTTTGTCCAGAAAATTCCGCCGCAAGGCGAAACGCCAACTTTTTACTCTGCTTCCAACAGATATTCGCCCGCGCCATCCACCTTGACCCGATCGCCGGGCCGCAATTTTTTACGGATCTCAAAGGCGATGGAGCCATTGACCGATACCATCTGGTTTTGGATCATCACCTTTGCCTCGCCGCCGCTGGACGCCACATTTTCTTTTTTCAGAAATTGATTCAATTGAATATAGTCGCCCGTTATTTTACAGATTGTCATGGCTACCTCCATGTCGCCGCATTTACGCCTAGTTATTCAGATTTATGCATAATTATGCATGAAGGCGAATGGGAAGAATGAAATACTGATAGTCCTCTTTTTCCGGATCTTGAATAATGCAGGGCGTCAAGGAAGATGAGTAGAGAATGCAGACTTCCTCCTCGTCGATGACCCGAAGCGCTTCCAGATAATATTTAGGGTTAAAGGCTATTGTCAATCCCTCGCCGTCAAGCTGTAACGGTACCTCCTCATAGGCGCTGCCCAGCTCCGTATTGGAGGTGATCACCATTTTTTCTTTATCGATTTCCAATCGGACCGGACTATTTTTGCTCTCCCGGCTGATCAGCGCAGCTCTGTCGATGCTGTCGAGAAGATCTTTTTTGCTGATCCGAATCTTGGACGTGAAATCCATACTCAGATTTCGCTGATATTGTAAGAATTCGCCTTCCAATAGCCTAGATACGACAAGAGTTTCGTTCATTTGGAAAAGTATGTGTTTTCCAGTGAAAGACACCGTCATCAGCTCGTCATCTTCCGACGCAAGGATCTTATGGATCTCATTCAACGCTTTGCCCGGAACCGTAACTTTAAAATCATTCTCGCTGTGTACTTCCGTCCTGCGCATGGAAATCCGGAATCCGTCCACGGCAACTAAGTGGAGATACCCATCCCTGACATCGATGAGTTCCCCGGTAAGGATAGGGCGTCCACTGTCTTCAGGCGCGATGGAAAAGATCGTCTCGTGGATCATGTTCTTAAACATTCCCTGGGAGAGCACCAGCTGATGATTGCTCTCGACAGTTGGCAATTCCGGAAAATCTGCGCTATTCTGTCCAGGAATGTTGAATTTCGATTTTGCACAGCGGATTGTAATATTATTTCGCTCGTCCGTCTCGATGGATACATCCTCGTCCGGCAGTTTTCGGATGATCTCGTTAAATATTTTCGCGTTGACCGCTATAGTCCCTTGCTCTTTAATATTGGCATCCAAAACGGTTTTAATTCCCATGTCCAGATCATTCCCGATCAAGGTAAATTCTCCGGAAGACGCATCTAATAGGATACATTCTAAGATTGGAAGGGTGGTTTTTCCTGATACGGCTCTGGACACGATTCCGGCTCCCTTTGCAAGCTGATTTTTATTACAAATGATATTCATGTGGTAGACTCCTTTCCGTCTATTGTTATCTATCGTTCTTTATCCGCTGAAAAACGGATAATAGTAACAGTATATGATAATTTGGATTAAACTTGAATACTTCGAATAGTTGTGCTGTGTCGAGTTCTGACGGCGATGGATGTGGATAAGTGGAGTGTAAAACGAAGGCCGTCGCAATAGAATAGAATTAAGATTCTTTTTAGTAGTAGTAGTAGTAGGGGCTGTGGATATGGGGATAAGTGGTCGGAAGCCTATTCATCACTGACAAAACTCGGTCGAATAACTCTGTTGAAAACTCGATTTTATTCGACAATTTATCCACAATTATCACATTTTCCAGTTATTCCCTGAATTTATCCACAGTATATTCAGACTCTATTCACAGGGTATCCACATCAAAATGTGGGGAATTTACTCTCCTACGATCCGGCGTTCAATATCTTCAAGAGAGCGCCGCAGCTCGTCTCCGTGATCGCCGTTGAGATCTTCCGTCACTTTCTCGCAGGCATGAATGACCGTGGTGTGATCCCGCCCGCCAAAATCCTTTCCGATATTGGCCAGCGGTACGTCTGTCAGCTTGCGGCACATGTACATGGCGATCTGCCTGGGATAAGCTAGTTCTTTTGTCCTCTTTTTGGATCTCATATCTTCCATCTTTAGATTATAGCGTTCACAGACGGTTTCCATAATCCGATGGACCGTAATGGCCTTCTGGGAATCGCTGTCCGTGAAGTCCTTTAGCGCTTCCCGCGCCATCTCCACATCGATATTTTTGCCGGGACAGGTGAGACGCGCATAAGCCACCACCCTGGTCAAAGCCCCCTCCAGCTCTCGGATATTGGAGGCAATGTTATCCGCAATATAGCTCAGCACGGAGAGATCAATATTTATTTCGTTGATCTTCGCTTTCTTCTGCAAAATGGCGACACGAGTCTCATAGTCTGGCGGCTTGATGTCCACGATCAAGCCCCATTTAAAGCGGGAGCGAATTCGCTCTTCCAGCCGCTCGATTTCTTCCGGCGGGCGGTCGCCGGAGATGACGATCTGCTTATTGGCCTCGTAAAGAGTATTGAAGGTGTGGAAGAATTCGTCCTGAGTTCCTTCCTTTCCCCCTAAAAACTGGATGTCGTCGATGAGGAGCACGTCGATCTGCCGGTATTTATCCCGGAATTTTGTGCTGGTATTGTTGCTGATGGAGTTGATAAGCTCATTCATGAAGGTTTCAGAGGAGACGTAGAGTACCTTCTTTGCCGGGTCGTTTTTTAAGATATGATGGCCGATGGAGTGCATCAAATGGGTCTTGCCAAGTCCGGAACCACCCCACACAAAGAGGGGATTATACGTATTGCCAGGATAGTCCGCAACGGCGACGGAGGAGGCGTAGGCCAGTCGATTGTTGGCGCCCTCTACAAAGTTGTCAAAGGTATAGCGTGGATTCAGATTCGCTTTCTGTGTCAAAGCCTGAAGGCTGTCGTCTTCCTTTTTTTGCGCTTCGGGATCATATTCATCGGGGCTGATAATCTTG
>CAUFVC010000003.1:0-28790 GCA_959029275.1 uncultured Eubacteriales bacterium
TGTCTCCCAGAGCTGCTCAGCGTCCACCTCTCCCAGCCCTTTGTACCGCTGGATCTCTGTGTTGTTCTCATCCCGGCCCAGGCGCTCCATCAATTTGTCTAGCTCTTTCTCGTTGTAGACGTAATGGACTTCCTTTTTGCTGCGCTCCACGCGGAATAGGGGCGGCTGTGCGATATAGACCTTTCCCTGCTCGATGAGCTGCGGCATGAAACGATAGAAAAACGTGAGCATGAGCGTGCGGATATGGGCGCCGTCCACGTCGGCATCGGTCATGATAATAATCTTGTCATAGCGCAGTTTGCTTATATCGAAATCATCCGAGATGCCGGTTCCGAATGCTGTGATCATGGCTTTGATCTCATTGTTGCCGAGGATCCGGTCCAGCCGTGACTTCTCCACGTTAAGAATCTTGCCTCGCAGGGGCAGGATCGCCTGCGTCTGCCTCGATCTGGCGGACTTGGCGCTGCCTCCGGCGGAGTCTCCCTCGACAATGTAGATCTCACAGTTCTTCGGATCCTTGTCCGAACAGTCGGCCAGCTTGCCGGGCAAGCTGGTGCTTTCCAGCGCTGTCTTGCGCCTGGTGAGCTCTCTGGCTTTGCGCGCCGCGTCCCTCGCCCGCGAAGCTAAAATGGCCTTGCTCAGAATTAGCTTTGCAACCTGGGGGTTCTGCTCAAGGAAAAATGTCAGGCCATCGGTCAACACCGCGGCCACAGCGCCTCTCGCCTCCGCGTTCCCCAGTTTCTGCTTCGTCTGGCCCTCAAACTGCGGCTCCTCCAGCTTCACGCTGATGACGGCTGTCAGTCCCTCTCGAACGTCCTCGCCGGATAGATTCTTATCCGCTTCCTTGATCAACCCATTTTTTCGGGCGTAATCATTTAAAACCTGTGTGAACGCGGCCTTAAATCCAACCAGATGCGTCCCACCCTCCGGTGTATGGATATTGTTGACAAAGCTAAAGATGTTTTCATTGTATGAGTCATTGTGCTGGAAGGCGACCTCCACGTATACATTATCCTTCATGCCCTCCGCGTACATAATCTTATCGTAGATTGGCTCTTTATTCCGATTGGAGTACGCCACGAACTCTCGAATTCCACCTTCATAGTGGAAGGTCATCTGCTGCTCCAGTCCAGGGCGCAGATCCGTCAGCTCGATGTTGAGTCCCTTGGTCAGGAATGCCATCTCCTGCAGTCTCTGCCGGAGGGTCTCGAAGTCATAGTTGACCTCGTCAAAGATCTCACTGTCCGCCATGAAATCCACGCGGGTCCCCGTAATGTCCGTATCCCCCACAACGTGAAGGGGCTGTACTGTCGCGCCCCTCTCAAAGCGGATCTCATGGATCTTTCCCCCAAGGTGAACCTGAACCGTCACCCACTCGGAGAGTGCGTTCACAACCGAGGCGCCAACGCCGTGGAGCCCTCCCGATACCTTATATCCTCCACCGCCGAACTTACCGCCGGCGTGGAGGATGGTATAGACGACCTCAACGCCGGAAATTCCGGCCTGCGGCTGAATGTCCACCGGGATTCCCCGGCCATTGTCAATTACAGTTATGGAATTGTCCGCATTGATGGTGACAATGATCCGATTGCAATATCCCGCCAACGCTTCGTCGACAGCATTGTCCACGATCTCATATACTAGATGGTGCAGCCCGCGGGCCGATGTGCTGCCTATATACATGCCTGGCCGGCGTCTGACCGCCTCCAGCCCCTCCAAAATCTGGATCTGGCTGGCGCTGTACTCACCCGTCACCGTCAGGTCTGCCGACGCTGCGCTGCTCTGTTCATGATAGTCTTTGACCGGCTCCCCGTCGCCGGCATCTTCGCTCCATTGCTCATCCTTCTTGGGCAGGAGGATTTCTCTAGCTTCTACATCTTTGGCGTCCAGGCCCTCGTCCTGCAACCCCATCTGGTCGATCGTATCGTTATTTTTCATTCATTCCACTCCTGTTTCTCTTTATGTCACATCACAACCGCGCCGGAAGTTGTCGCGCGACAGCAACCTGAAGCGCAGCGCAATTGTAGGGATCGCCAGATATGTCTGGCTTTGCTTATTATACCATAAATCCTAGTAAATTACAAGGATCTTCCCGCAAAGCCATTGGGTATCTTCCTAGCGTCATAACCTGTAACCCCATCTGAGTGTACAACATTGTGCAGCGACCTGCCGTGTACCTGTGTTCATACAATATTTACAATTAAAGACAAAATATTTGATCTTCTATGTTAAATTTTCTCTCTTTTTTAACTTGATATGTTCTGTTTTTACCAATCTGTATCGGATATAATTAGAATGCTCAATAAATATCAGAAAGGAGAACACCATGATTGGGTTTGTATTCGATACACCAATACCACAGGGACAGGATTACCGGGAGCTCTTGAGGGAGCTGGCCAGGGAATTCGGACATACCGTCGAGTATAAAGAGGATTGTATGATCCTTTCCTTCATGCACACGGGGCAACTCAACTTGTCCTTTGAGAAACGACAGACAGCGAAGGGGAGTGCCGTATTTCTTGTAGGCGACTTTTTCGGATGCCCGGCGGGGCCCGGGTATCATGCGTATCTGATCCAGCTAGTCGACGCCTTTGTGACAAGATCTGGCCTGGGCATTCATATGGTGGACGCCACAGGCTACTACTTCCATCGAGATTTCGCAGAGCTTCAGGCCGCCTACGAGAATCATGTACGGCAGCTTGTCGCCAGTGGCGAGCGCTATCTGCGGGATTCCCCCCTCCCGCAGAGCATGGTTATATGCCGCCCCCTCGACGCCCCCTGTCCTGAGTCTGTCGGCGGCACATTTGACACTCCCACCGGCCGGTATTCCATCGCGTCGGTGGTTCAGCAAGTCAAAGAGGTTGGCGTACAACCCTTTGCAAAGGAATTTTTCATTTGGTTCGATCAGCGCATCGACGGCCGCTTTTACCGCAATAACGCTTTGACCATGCTCTGGGAGGATTGCTGCTTCCGCCCTGGAATCCGAAGCGAGGAGGATCAGAGGATCAATGAAACCATTCTGGACTATTTGGAACTGGCGGCCTCCGCATCCCCCACTCTCCCCTTTCCCAAGGGGGAATATCTCGAGCTGTGTAGGCTGAACCGCCATCCCCCCATCGACGTGCAAACACTACCCCTCTATGTAACGGAATACCCCATCGGCTACCGCCGGGGCCGTCTGGATTATACCATCGGCCATGTCACGATCCCGATCCCCGGATCGTTCCTGTATCGCAAGAATACGATCAACGGCCGTGTCCACCATGTCTTTTATGACGCGGCGCCCGAGGGTTGGCGGCGAATCGGCATGTTCTCCGGGATCTCCCAGGACGGCAATGCCTCCTCCATCGAAGACATGGTTACTCTGTTTACCGAGGAGACGCCCGAGGAGTTTCCGGTGGGAAACGGCATCTGCCGGGCTGTCTCCCTGGGCCAGATAGAGGAAGAGGGGCAGGTCTTCTTTCAGGCTTTCGCCCAGGTAGTCTCCGGCCCCCGCCTACTCTCCGTGATCGCCTCCTACACCGATCCGGAGCAACTGCCATGGGCGATGGAGATGTTTCACGGTATGGTGGCGAGGGATTCGTAGCTGAGGGATATAATCCCGACTTCCTTGACTAAAATAAAAAAGTTCCTCCTCTCTCCGCTGCCCTTGGCGGAGAAAGGGGAAACTAGCTTTTGATGTAGACTAACGCAGCACGGCGCTCAATCGTTTTTATCAACTGCCAGATTGCATAGTAACATGACGACCGCGAACAGAACCCCGGCAACCGGCCACACGATCCAAGTCAAGTGCCAGTTGTTGGTAGCCAAACTCCATCCGAGATAGACAGCCGTGGCAATAAGCCAGTATACCGTCCCGATGGACTCTTTTACTCTGCTTTCCCTCTTCCCCTGGGCTGAGAATTCCCCCTCTTTGAGGAGCTTCTGCATACTCGCCCAGCGGACGCCGGCGATAATAAAGAAGATAACGCCGACGCCTGCAATCAGCATTGTAAGCGAAAGCATAACAACGGTCAAAAATTCGTCCTCGGTAAAAACTCCTGCACACAGCGCAATGGGAGACAGAACACAAAAGCACACGCCGATGATGTTGCTCTTTACATAGGTATTCCGATAAGCCTTCTGCTTATCCCGCACCATCCCTGTAACGCCGTATTCGGCTTCAAAGGCATCTTTGTCGAGGAACTCATAGGGGGCGTTCTGGATGCCGGTGTAAACATAGATCCCCACGGCGACCGCTACGATACAAAATAAAGCAATAAGACCAACGCCGCCAGCAAGGTTTTCCGATATGCCAAAAGAAGAAATGTTCGATGCTGCGCCGAGAATGAGAAGCGGTATCACTGACAGAATACAGAGAAAGGTTGCGGCGGCAATCCGGATGGACGCTGACTTTCTCCACTCGATGAACTCATTTGCCTCTGCCAGTGTGATGCGCTTAACACCTGAATCAATACTGAGATCCGTAAATTCTTCGTCCTCCATGTCATCCTTGAGCAGGTAGTCAGTGGTTACACCGAATAGCTCCCCGAGCCGCAATACCTTCTCAAGATCGGGAATCGTCTGCGCACCTTCCCATTTGGATACCGCCTGACGTGACACCCCCACTTTTTCAGCAAGTTCTTCCTGCGACCATCCGTTCTTTTTTCGCAGCCTGATGATCTTATCAGCCAAAATCATTTCAATCCTCCATTCCAGAGCGCTCTGCTCTGCGCCGCACCGGCACAGACGCTCGATTGCTATTTGTAACCAGTATAGCTTTTTTTATGGTTACACGCCACCAAATGGCGGCTTGAAATCTGTCAACTGACGGTTGCACCCGCTAAAATCATAGGGTTTAGCGCAGATACAGCGTAAAGATCTCCTTTGCCCACGACAGGTATGCCGGCACATTGGCGTCGAGCCATTCGATCATGATCGCCACATCTGTCGATGTAAGCCCACCAATGTGCTGATATACATTGCCCACCGCTTCGGAACCGCCGATGGCTATCATAGCCCGCGCGTGATCTCCGACGGCGACGTACTTCCCGATGGCCAACGCGCCGGATGAAAATCCGCCGATGGAAAGAGCGCCGAAGGAAACGATGCCGATGCTGATAGCGCCTACCGCAAACAACCCCAAGGCAATCGATCCGACAGAGAGCAGTCCAAAGGCGGCTGTGCCAAATGCAATCAGCCCGACGGACAGTAATCCTACGGATATGATACCAAGCGAAAGCAGGCCGAGAGACACTATGCCCCGCGCCCGAAGTCCCAATGCAAAAACACCTCTCGCTTTCAGACCGATTGCAAAGAATCCTCTCGCATCCCGCCCGATGTGGTACAGCGGCATACCGCAAACCATCTTTTCGCTTTTTCTCTCCCTGCACTGTCTCTTGATCGCAGAATGTATCGTGTCCAGAACAGATACGATTTCTTCCGTATTCTTGCCGGACTTATCCGTGCAGTCTTCATTCAACAGATAATCCATGGAACATTCAAACAGTTTTCCCAGCCTGATCAGCTTATCCGTCTCCGGATACGCAAGATCCGACTCCCATTTGCTCACCGACTGACGGGACACACCGAGAAGATCGGCAAGCTGCTCCTGTGTGTAGTTGTTTTCTTTTCTCTGTTTTGCTATCTTTTCTCCAAGTGTCATACCGATTACTCCTTTAGGTTTTTTCACGCTGCGCTACGGTCTACAGGATACCGTGTCAGAGATAAGAAAACCACCATTTTCCCGTTTCTTAATGTAAACTTTAGGTTGCACAATCTCAGCGCCCCAAAGATCCGCTGCAATCCGGCTCTCCGCCCAGGATTCACATCTGCCGGATGATCTTAACCGTCTTATATATGGCGCCTACCAACAACACGAGTCCCACAGCGAGCATCAGTAATCCCGCCGCCAGCGATTTGCCGGAGATCACGATACCAAACACGATGACGCCGACTATAACGGCGAGCATAAACAGCGCGACAAGGATCCCCAATGGGTACCGAATCCATTTTGACACCTTCTTGTTGGGCAGGATTTCAATTGTGCCTTCTACCAGCAAATCTAAAATGAATTCAATGATATACTCCATATCTCCACTCCCCTTGTCTTCTGGCATTTCGACTCTTGCTCCGCCCCACGGCGGGCTTCCCCGCAGGCAAAGCAAAAGGCAGCGTAGCCCTTCGACCATACTGCCTTCTGTCAAACCGTTTTTATTCGATGTCCTCTCCGAGGGAGGCCTTCGCTTCATCCTGAATTGCTTTGTCAAACGACAGCATAGGTTCCTTGTCAATTTTCCGTATTCTTCGGTCAACGTAGTTTTTGGTTATTTTGGCTACGAGGGGACAGAGTGAAATTACACCGATAAGGTTGGGTATCATCATCATTCCGTTGAAGGTATCGGAGATATCCCATGCGAGGGAGGATGTCATAATGGCGCCTGAAATAATCATGATGACAAAAACGACCCTGTACACCGGAACCGCCTTTTCCCCCAGCAGATACTCAATGGCCTTGCTTCCATACTGAGACCATCCTAAAACCGTGGTGAAGGCAAACAGCAGAATGGCGAGGGCCACAAACACTTCCCCGCTCTTGCCGAATACATTGCCGAAAGCCTGCGCAACCAGCGTGGCGTCATTTACACCTTCCACGGCAAGTCCCGTCTCAAGATCTATGTAGCCGGAGGAAAGGACAACGATGGCCGTCATGGTACATACAACGAAGGTATCAAAGAAGACCTCGAAAATCCCCCACATTCCCTGTTTTACAGGTTCCTTTACGTTGGAGGATGAGTGTACCATTACCGACGAGCCGAGACCCGCCTCATTCGAAAACACGCCTCTCTTGCAGCCCTGGGTCACAACCTGCTTTATTGTAATGCCTGCAACCGCGCCTCCCACAGCCTTAACGCCGAATGCGAAGCGGAATATGGCGGCGAACATCTCACCTACATGGCGTATATGTACGAAGAAAACAATGAGCGCGCCCACAACATACAGCACGGCCATAAAAGGAACTATTTTTTCTGCAACGGCGGCGATGCGCTGCAAGCCGCCGAGAATGATAAGGGCTGCGATAATCATCAGCATGATGCCGATCACAATGGAGATAACCGAAATTCCGCCGATCTGTGGCGCGTCAACATTGGCAAAAAATGCGGACTGAATATTCAGCGTGATCTTATTGACCTGC
Organism: uncultured Eubacteriales bacterium; assembly: GCA_959029275.1. Taxonomy (GTDB): domain Bacteria; phylum Bacillota; class Clostridia; order Lachnospirales; family Bianqueaceae; genus Bianquea. The sequence goes on from CAUFVC010000003.1 coordinate 7,175, forward strand.
CCCATATTGCCAATGCCGAATGACGCGAGGATGGCGCATATGGAAAAGAGAACGGCAAGAATTTTTCCTATCCACTTACAGTTCTTCTTTTTGCCGAGGCCGTCTTTCAGATAGTACATGGCGCCGCCCGACCATTCCCCCTGGCTGTTGCGCCTGCGGTAATAGATGCCCAGCACGTTTTCTGAAAAGTTCGTCATCATTCCAAAGAAAGCGGCAATCCACATCCAGAACACAGCGCCCGGGCCTCCCACCACGATGGCCGCGGCAACGCCCGCTATATTTCCTGTGCCGATTGTGGCCGCAAGTGCCGTACACAGCGCCTGAAACTGGGAGATCGACTTTCTGTCCGTCTTTTTTGTGGCACGGCTGTTCCTTCTGAATACGCTTCCGATGGTGTGTTTCCACCAGTGACCGAGATGCGAGATCTGAAAGAACTTTGTGCAGCAGGTCATAAGAATACCGGTACCGATGAGCAAAACCAGACCAATGGTTACCCATACAAAATTGTTGACCGCGTTGTTAAGGTCGGTCAAAGCTTTGACAAATTGCTCCATCCTTTCCCCTCCTGAAAATATAACGAACCGTGCAAGCTGCGCGGTTCGTCAAAAGCACCAAGTATTCTTCTGCTGCGATAAAAGATATGCTTTGTCCTTTTGCCTGAGAGATTGGCGCGCTGGCGCTTTGCCCCTTCGGCACTCAATTGAATGAGCTTCTCCAAAGTACTATCGGTTTACAGTCCTCATCCCGTGGGGGACGCCTGAGAGTGTTACTCCTTCGGCCGCACGACACTGCGTTTCCTGCAAACGTCATCTAGTAATATTAACTTGTACGGTTTAATACGTATATTATATAAAAAAATAATGAAAAAAGCAATATGCCCGTGAAACTTTCTGTCCTTATATCCAAATTTTTCGCGTCAGCGAAGACAGCGGCTCAACCCGTCACCGGTGAAGTTTTATTTTTTGCTTTTTTGGATTTGTCCTTGTCTGCGGCTTTTTTCCCTTTGGCATTTTTCTTTTTCTTTTTGCCCCCGTCTCCGCTGCCTGCGGGCTCAGGCTCCGGTGCGGAAGCGCTCAAGGCCGGCGGATCATTCTTGGCCGGGCGCTGGATCGTATGGGACAGGAATAGCGACAGCTTGGCGCACGCGGGACCCACCATCTCATACAGGACGCCCGAGGACAGAATGATGGTGGAGAGCAGCACCCCCGACTCATATGGAAGAATCCGCTGTCCTAACACGGCCAGGCCAATGGAGACGCCGGCCTGGGGCACCAGCGCCAGCCCTAGGAAATGGCGGATTTCCATGGATGCGCCGCTGATGCGGGCTCCAAGGTAGGCGCCTGCGTATTTTCCAATGATGCGCACAAAGAAATAGGCGATGCCGATGACGCCGGCGGTGGCCAGGGCCGGGACATTCATCCGCATTCCGGACAGCACAAAAAATAGGAGCAGCAGCGGCGGCGTAAAATTATTTACCTGTTTAAAAAGGGCTTTATTGCCGCTGACATTGATATACACCATCCCCAACACCATGCAAGACAACAGCGGCGACACGTTGAAGGCGCTGCAAAAGCCTGTGAGACAGAAAATGACGGCGATGACGAGCACCAACCGGTGATCCTGGGAGCGACGCTCGTTGATGAGCTTGTGGAGCAAGAATCCGCCGCCTACCCCGAGGCCGATGGCTGCTAAGTTGACGAGGATCGGAACTAACACCACGGTGGCATCCATCCGCCCCTGACTCTCCATGGCCTGGGCGACGGCTGCACAGACGCTAAACGCCAGCAGAGCTACCGCGTCGTCCAGCGCGACCACCTGTAGAATCGTGTTGACAAACTCTCCCTTCGCCTTGTATTGGCGAATGGTCATAATCGTCGATGCCGGCGCCGTTGCAGACCCGATAGCGCCTAAAAGCAGAGCAAACGGGACGGATAAATGAAAGACAAAGATCATAACCAAGGTGACCAGCAGGGCTGCTGTAAGCGACTCAAAGGCTGTGATTATAAAGATCTTCGCCCCGCTCTTTCGCAGCTGCGACAGTTTAAAGTATTTTCCGACCCCAAAGGCGATAAAGGCCAGCGCGGCGTCGGTCACAAAATCCATCCGCTCTATGATGACCTCCGGTATCAAATTCAGCACATACGGTCCGATCAAAACACCGGATATAATATAACCTGTCACGTTAGGCAATCTCAACTTTTTTGTGAGCCTCGTCATCAAAAAACCGGCAATTAAAATGATGGCCAGGCTGAGAATAACCTGCGCCGACATACTGTCCAATTTATCCAAGTGCAGCATATGCCTTCCTCCTCCCATTTTTGTCTAGATTTCATATCCTATCAAAAGGCTTAGCCCAATATTCATCGAGAATCACGGCCCTCGCAAGAATTTACCGGATCTGCTTCGTAATTGATCCTACTTTTTCTTAGGATAATACTTGATTATATGCATTTTTTATGATAAAATCAAATTATATTTTATTTGGTAATCATAAATATTTTTTATTTTATTGGGAGGATGCCCTATGGTGGATGTGAAAATCAAAACGCTGCTGACGATCGTTGAGACCGGAAACTATACCCGCGCCGCGCAGTTGCTCAATTTGACTCAGCCTGCCGTAAGCCATCACATCCGGATGTTGGAGGCGGAGTACGGTATCAAGATATTCAATCGCAATAAAAAAGAACTCCTTCTCACGCCGGAAGGCGCCGTTCTCGTGAAATATGCCCGCCGTGTCTGTTCCATCAACGCGGCCGCGAGACAAGCTATCGACGACTGCCGCCGGCAAATCAAGCATATCACCGTTGGCATTACGCAGACCGCCGCTGAGAGTTTAATGCCGCAGGTCATGGCAACCTACTGCAATGATCACCCCCACACGCACATCAATATAATTACGGACACGATAAATAATATTTATAATCGTCTGAAGATCTTTGAGCTGGATGTGGGAATCGTCGAGGGGAAAGTCTCGGATCCCTCCTTCACCTCTGTGCTGTTGGATACGGATTTTCTTTGCCTAATCGTGTCGCCAGAACATCGATTTGCCAAGCAGCGCAGCGTCAGTCTGCGGGAGCTGATGAAGGAAAAATTTATCCTCCGCTCCTCCAACGCGGGAACGCGCTTATTGTTTGACAGCTATCTCCGAAGCCATTCGGAGACGATCCGCAATTTGAATGTCATTATGGAGATGGACAATGTAACCATGATCAAGGAGCTGGTGGCCCAGAATATGGGGATCTCCATCATCGCCCACAGCGCGTGCCGGGAGGAGGAGCAGCAAGGCCGTTTGGCTGTGGTCCCCATTGAAAACGCCAATATGATTCGGGAGATCAACATGATACATCACCAGGATTTTACCCATCCTGAGATTTTGGAGGATTTCCGCAAGATTTATAACCGGTTGCGGGCGTGAGCTGCCCCGCTCCCAAAGTATGTTTATTCTTTTAGCCAGTCAAGAGACAGAAAAGCCGCCCCGGGACCTTGCCAAAATGCAAGAGACCGCAGGGCGGTTTTTTACTCACGTATTATAATGTCACGTTGACGCCTTCGGAGACATCCCTTAGGAAAATAGCACACATCCCTGCCTGCGGAATTGCTCGATCTTCTCATAGAGCATCCCCTCATCCACGCAGAAATGCCGGCTAAGGCAGGAAATACAGCAAAATTCCTCCGCCCCGCGGTTGACTAGTTTTTTGTACAGGGCAATCTCGTCCAGCGTTAGCTCTCTGTCACAGCGGATACACCGGTCTCTCATGGCACAATCAGCTTTGCACGGTACATGGCGCAGTCGTGAGGCCCCACCGGCACACACAGATGCTCATTGTATACACCTACACTCTCGCCGGTGAATACATCGGTCAGCGCAAAGCCGAAGCCCGGGGCCGTTGGCAGCCCCGTCTCCGTAAACATAAAATGCACGTCCTGCGCCACATCGGTCAGATTAAATGCTGCTATGGCGTACTCGCCGCCGGACAGATGCCGGAAAAACATGGGTTCTACCTTGCTCGTTCCCGGACCCGTCAGCAAGTACGGCGGCCGCACCTCCGGGTCCTGATTGATGGCAAGCAATTCCCTGTTCATCAACAGGGATGCCGTCTGCGGCGTCATATTGCGGATATCGCAGCCGATCATGAGCGGCACGCCAAATAAACACCACATGGCAAAATGAGAGCGGTATTCCGCGTCATTGCAGCCGCCAAGTCCCACGTTTCCCTTTCCATACATGCCCACCACCAACATATCCAAGTCGTTGAAACAGCCCGGCGCATTGCAGCAAAGTTTGTCTACCTGGCTCTCCGCGATATTCCGGACAGACTCAAAATTGTCCTGAATGTCGCCGGTAGACCGATACATATCCGCGCCGGCGCTCCGCATCCAATTCCAGGATTCCTCGCTCCCCCAATTGCACGCGGAGAACAAAATATCCCGCCCGCTGGCTTTGAGGGCCATGCTCATACGGCGGTACAGCAGTTCCCCATTCATGCTCTTTGTCTTGTAGCAGTTATCATATTTCAGGAAATCGACACCCCACTCCGCAAAGGTTCTGGCATCCTGAAATTCATGCCCGTAGCTGCCGGGGTAGCCGGCGCAAGTCAGCACGCCGTCACAGGAGTACATTCCAAATTTCAGGCCCTTGCTGTGGACATAATCCGCTACCGCTTTCATGCCGTTAGGGAATTTCCTTTCATCGGCGCGAAGCTCCCCCTGGGGCCCCCGCTCCTTCTGGGACCAACAGTCATCGATGACCAGATATGTATACCCCGCGTCCCGCAGCCCTGTGTCCACCATCGCATCCGCCGTCTCCCGGATAAGCGATTCATCAATATTTTCTCCAAACGTATTCCATGAGTTCCATCCCATGGGGGGTTTTGCTACGTACATAATATTCCGCCTCCTGTTAAGTTTTCGATTTATATGAGCCCTGAGAGGCCCTCTGCCGTCAAATATGGCTTCCAATGTAGTCCAGCACCTCGAGCTGTGCCGGATCAAAGGATCCATCCCGATACAGACAGACGTCGATGGTCACAGCGCCGCCTGCGTCGTTAACCCGCTTCACATATTCCAGCATATACTCTTTGGAGCGCTTGCATCCCGGCTTGCCCCATGCATCATAGATATTTCCAGCCGTGGCCAGACCTAACGGCGCCAGTATGTGTACCTGCGCTCCCTCAATGTATCGCCCGTGAGGGATCACCGTAAAATCATTGAATTCTCCACAGATGAAGTCTTCCCGCGCAAAATTCTTGTGCAGATACTCTTTGACGCCGTTATTCAGCGCGACGATACACTCAGGATTGCCTATTTTACACGCTTTCCAATATAACTCCAGCAGATCATCCGTGTAGCCAAAGGCGTCCTTATAGCAGCCGTCGATCCACCAGCCGGACACCCTCTGTCCGTATCGAGCCGCATACTCCTGCAAAACGGCCGCCCACTTATCCACAAAATCCCGGGATACGTTCTGTCGCGGCTCCAGAAATCCAAACCGGGCCCCCTCCGGCTCATCCTTATAGGGCCCATCCCCGGTATAATACAAATATAGATCGATCTGGTGCGGGGCCAGCGCCCGGTGGATGTCCGCCGGCAAATCCCGCAGACTGCACGCTTCCCCTGGTTTGGTCTGCGCAATCTCATCAAAGGTTTTGTTGGGCGCCGCCATATACTTACGCCCCTGCATCAGAGTAAAAAAGTAATACCCGGCGCCAACCTCCGCCAATGACTTGGCGATCCTCTCCACGTTTAGTTCGTCTACACAGGTATTCCAGTCTGTCTCCCCTGCCCCTTGATTCATGGGGCTTTCAGGATTGTTCTGTACGCTGTACAGATAGTGGGTAAACACTCCCCATTTTCGTTCTGCCATGCGATCAATTCCGACTGTCATAAAATCCTCCTTTCCGGAGCGTTCTCCGCGGACGAATTCTGCCATCTTACCAAAGCCTCATCTGCTCTGCATCTACAGCTGTTTTCTCGAGTTCCGGGGGAATCAATTGCAAGATCTCAGCGGCGGCAGCTGGGTCGAACAGCCAGTCCTCGATCTCTTCCTCATCCAGGATCACGGGCATTCGATGGTGGACCTCCCGCATTGAGGCGTTGGCCGCCGTGGTGACGATGGCGAAACGGCCGCCGCCCTCGCCCATGGTCCAAAGTCCTGCCATATACAGCGCCTTTTGTTTCGGCAGCCGAAATCGATATTTCTGCATCCGGGCGTCCTTCGTCCATTCATAGAATCCAGTGGACGGCACGACGCAGCGCGTACTCTGCATACAGGTGCGAAACATGGGCTTCTCTGCCACCGTCTCCGCCCTGGCATTGATCACAACCCCTGTTCTACCAGGGCGGGCAAAGCCCCAGGTGTACGCCATAGGTACAGGTTTCCCATCCAGCGCAATCAGGACGGGGGCTACGTTGGTTGGAAAGATCTCACCGGTCTTGACTTCACCGTTTTTTTTCTGCAATTCCTCTACGATTCGGCGGAGCTCATCGGTCTCCTCTTCGGTAAATAGCGTGTATCGGCCGCACATCTTACCACTCCTATTTTCTATTCTCTATGCTTCTCGTAAAAGGCCAGATAATCCCGCAAATTCTCTTGGAGCAGCGCTGGCGTGTCAAGACCGTAGGGACACCGGGAGCGACATGCATTACAGTGCCTGCAATCCTGGATCTTGAGCATATTCTGTCGCCGTTCCTCCCCCAGGTGAGGGCGATAGGGAGACCTTCGAAGCAATAGGGACATGCGGGCGTCGGTAGGAATATCGATTCCCGCCGGGCACGGCAGACAATACCCACATCCGCGGCAGAATCCTCCGCACAGCGCTTTGCGGTCCTCCTCGATCTTGGCCTTCATTGCCGCGTCATACATGGGCGGATTTTTCTCGAGGCGCAGGAACTCGTCTAACTCCGCCTCCCGCTGAATCCCCCAAATCGGTACGACATGGGGATACTGCTTGATAAAGGCAAAGGTGGTGGAGGCGTCGGTAATCAGCCCTCCGGCAAGCCCCTTCATGGCAATAAAGCCTACATCCAGCTCCTTCGCCAGCTGAGCCAGCGCGATATCCTGGGGATCTGCCAGAGAGGAAAAAGGAAATTGAAGGGTATCGTAGCATCCCGACTGGATAGCGGCCCGAGCCCTCTCCGCGCTGTGGTTGGTGATCCCGATGAACCGAATCCAGCCCTTTTGCTTGGCCTCCAACAGCCCTCCGTACAGCCCGTCCGGATCCTCCGGGTACGGAAGCGCAGCGGGATTGTGGAGCTGGAGGATATCCACATAGTCCGTGCGCATCCGCCTCAAGCTTAGCTCAATATGGCGCAGAAGCGTCGCCTTATCGGTGGCGCCGCTTTTGGTGGCGATGATAATATGGTGCCGCACATCCGATAAACTATACCCAATCTTTTCTTCGCTATCGCTGTACGCATTGGCGGTGTCAAAAAAGTAGATCCCGCCGTCGTAAGCCTTTCGCAGGATAGTCCTTGCCTGGTCAAAGGGAATGCGCTGTATGGGAAGCGCGCCAAAAGATGAGGCGCTGACCCTGAGTTCCGTTCTGCCCAGCCGTATGGTGTTCACTGTCATTCCTCCCGTCATGCCGCATGTTCCTCTCCAGTATACCGCATTCCATATAGAAAATCAACGATTGCATCCCTATTTTTCTGTGAAAGGTAAAAGGGCTGACATTGGCCTGGGCTTGCGGAGTGGGATGGCGGTCTGGCAACTTGACATGCCCAACCGCATATGGTATCATTCTGAAAAAAGAAGGAAAAGGAGTCTTTAGTGTGAAAGCCTGTGTCATTCAGCCGCCGTATTCCCAGGATGTATCTCACTCAGACGAGTATTTTCAGTACAAAGTGGATCTATTGGATCAGTGCGACGAGAGCGTTGACATAATCGTTTTGCCGGAGTACAGTGATGTGCCCTGTGCCACTGCGACGCTGGAGGAAACGCTGTTCTACCATGAGAAATACATTGACATTCTGCTGGAACACTGTATCGCCGCGGCGAAACGCTGCAATGCCGTCGTCTTTGTGAACGCGCTGAGTAAGGAAGAGGGCGGATACCGCAATACGACCTACGCGTATAACCGTCAGGGCGAATTGGTGGGCCAATACTTCAAAAAGCACCTGCCGCCGCTGGAAATGGATATTTTGCGGCTGGATAGCGACTATACCTTCGAATATTCCGAGCCGTATGTGCTGGAAATCGAGGGGCTCCGCTACGGCTTTCTGACCTGCTACGATTTTTATTTCTACGAGGCGTTTGCGAATATCGCCCGGAACCATGTGGATATTATCATCGGCTGCTGCCTACAGCGCAGTGACAGCCACGAAGCGATTGAAACCATGTGCCGCTTCTTGGCCTATAACACCAACGCCTATGTGATCCGCTCATCGGTCAGCTTCAGCGAAGATTCGGAAATTTGCGGCGCGAGCATGGTGGTATCGCCCAGAGGTAAGGTGCTTGCGAATATGAAAGGGCGGTTCGGCAAGGCGGAAGTCGAATTTGACCCGGAGGACAAATACTATAAACCTGCCGGATTCGGAAACCCGGACGCCTCCCATTACGAGTATATTGAATATGGCCGCAAGCCATGGCAGTACCGCAACGGCGGCGCAGCCATCGTTCCCTTCGACAGCGCCATGAAGTATCCGCGGATCTGCGCGCACCGCGGGTTCTGCACCATTGCGCCGGAGAACAGTATGCCCGCCTTTGGCGCGGCCATTGCAATGGGCGCGGATGAGATTGAGTTCGACCTGTGGCCCACCCGCGACGGAGAGATCGTTTCCTGCCACGACGCAACGCTGGAGCGTGTGAGCGACGGCGCCGGTATTATTTACGAACACTCGTATGAAGAATTAAGACGTCTTGATTTCGGCGTGAAATTTGGCGAAAAATTCAGAGGGCTGCGCATCGTTTTGTTTGAAGATATTCTGAGAAAGTTTGCCGGACACACGATTATGAACATCCACGTAAAGCCGCTAGGCGCGTCCTACGATCCGGAAATAATGAAAAAGATTGTGGCGCTTATTCGCAGGTACGACTGCGCAAAGCACGTGTATTTCATGCTAGAACTGGACGAAGATATTAAACTGTTTCAGCAGTATGCGCCGGATATCAGCATTTGTGTGGGACATGACTCTACCCGCAGCTGGGCGATTGTGGATCGGGCGATTGCCCTGGGCGCCCAGAAGGTACAGTTCTTCAAGCCGTATGTGAGTCAGGAAATGATTGATCTGGCGCACCAACACGGAATCATCTGCAATATGTTCTACGCCGACGATCCGGAGGAAGCGCGCCAGTATCTGAAAATGGGAATCGACACTGTTCTCACCAACGAGTACAATTTGGTTTCGCAGGTTCTGAAAGGGTAAATCGAATACAAGATTCATCCCTTCACCGCCCGAGCGCATATCGGAAGCTACAGGGCTGGGATGATTCACCGTATACTGATAGATAACACCATCGGAAAGGACGCAACCTATGTTGGAAACCGTTACCCATTCACTGGCGCCGGTGATCGACGCTGAATCCCAGCTCTTGCTCTTAGGCACCATGCCATCGCCAAAGTCCCGGGAGACCGGGTTTTATTATGGACATCCCCAAAACCAATTCTGGAACGTGCTGGCCGTCGTCTTTGACACCGGCACTCCCCAGAGCATACCCGAAAAACTAGCCTTTCTCCATTCCCATCACATTGCCCTCTGGGATGTTCTGCACTCCTGCGAAATCAACGGCGCGGAGGATTCCAGCATCCGGAATCCGGTGGTCCATGACATTCCCAGCCTCCTATCGAAGGCTCCTATCCGCCAGATTTTCACCACAGGGAAAAAGGCCACCGCTCTATATAAGAAATACTGTTTTCCCAACACACAGCGGGCGTCGATCTATCTACCCTCCACAAGCGCCGCCAACCGCGGGCGCTTTCCTTTTACTGAGTTGGTGCGCGAATATTCCATTCTCCGCACCTTCCTCACCGGCGCCCCACCCTATTAAGTCCGCCTTACAGCGGACTACTTTAAAAGAACCGAAAAGTATGCCGCTGTCAAAAGCGGCATTTTTTGTTCACGGTTTGTTTTCAGTTTTTTCAAGGACCTTTTAAAGATTCGTTAAACTTCTGCCACAAAAAGTACACATTCCCATACTACAATATAAACCATAAACGATAAGAAATAAGGAGGTCTCGACTATGTCCAATAACAACGAACTTTATCCATATAGCCCAAACGAAACGCCCGAACCGGAGGCTCCCACGCCAAAGCCTCAGAAGAAGCAAAAGAGAGGAAAAGCAGGGAAGACGGTGGCACTTGTGTTATGCAGCGCGCTGCTCTGTGGCGCAATGGGATTTGGCGGCGGGATGCTGGCCAATTCCCTAAACGATACAGAATCTTCCTCTTCCGGGGTCGTCATCCAGCAAGCGGCGGTAAACAGCGAATCCAGCGCCAGTGCAGCGCAGCTCTCCAACACGACCTCCACCCAGCTCAGCATAGAAGAAATCGCGGCGAAGGCAGCGGACAGCGTGGTGGAGATCACAACGGAAAGTGTAACCACAGGTGAATTTTTGCAGCAATCCATTACCCAGGGCGCAGGCTCCGGCGTGATCATTTCCACCGATGGCTATATTATCACGAACTACCATGTCATCGAGGGAGCGTCCACTATAACCGTAACCCTCCGGAACGGGAATGTCTATCCAGCCACCCTCATCGGCGTGGACGACAATCTGGACGTGGCGCTGCTGAAGATCGAAGAGACAAACCTGAGTCCCGCTACCTTCGGTGATTCCTCATCCTTAAAGGTGGGAGAAACCGCTGTCGCCATCGGGAATCCGCTGGGACAGCTGGGCGGCACCGTAACAGATGGAATTATCAGCGCTCTCGACCGCGATATCACCATCGACGGTAAAACCAAGAAATTGTTGCAGACCAATGCAGCCATCAACCCGGGCAACTCCGGCGGCGGTCTATTCAACGATGAGGGACAGCTCATTGGCCTGGTGGTGGCCAAATCTTCCGGCGAAGAAATCGAAGGCTTGGGATTTGCGATTCCGATTAATGATGTGGTCAACATCTTGGACGATCTGAAAGAATACGGGTATGTCAAAGGGCGGATCAGCCTTGGCGTCAGCCTTTTGGACATCAACTCCCAGCAAATGGCGCTTATGTACCGGGTAGGGCAGACTGGCTGCTATATCTACAGCACGGAAGATAACTCCGCCGCTGCGAAAGCTGGCCTGCGGTCCGGGGATTGTATCACCGCCATCAATGGAACTGAGGTGTCCACCAGCGAGGATGTCAAAACCATTCTGAACTCTTGCTCCGTCGGGGATACCATCCAGATGACCATTCTGCGAAATGGCGAGAGCAAAACCGTATCCGTAACCTTGCAGGAATACATCCCCAGCGAAATCTCCAACACGTCAACCGTCACCTCCAGCTCGGTTTCCGGCTTGACCGCCATGTAATCCTGTTGGGTCCACACCTAAAGAACAAATAAAAGGCCGTGACTCTGCGAATCACTTCCGCGAGGTCACGGCCTTGCCTATTGAATGAGGGGATTATCCACATTTCCCCCATCTCTCTAGAATCCCTGCGGCAGACAATGGACTCCTCTCTCCCAGATAAAGACCTGCTCCTTTTTTTCGCGGCTTGCATTTTTGAGAAGTCTGCCGTATAATACACCTAGATTGATTTATCGGGAAGGAGCTGTTTGGAAAAAGATGGATATTTTTGACTCATCCTGCCCTTGGCAAAAGGGGAACCTTCACACCCACACGGCGCTGTCGGATGGAAGAAAAACGGTGGAAGAAGCCTTGGCACTCTACAGCGGGCAGGGCTACAATTTCCTTGCAATCACAGATCATCGGAAATATTTCCCACACGCAGAAAAAAATGGCCTGCGCGTCATCCCGGGCACGGAATTTGACGTGAATTATATGTCGCCCAATATCGCCTACCACATCCTAGGGATCGGTTTAGAGCAGGAGGTGGTTCAGGACCCGGCGGCAACTCCGCAGCAAATCTTGGATGCCATCCACGGCGCAGGCGGGCTTTCCATCGTCGCCCACCCGGGCTGGTCCCTGATGACCCATGAAAGTCTCCGGGAATTGCATGGGTACGACGGAATTGAAATCTATAACGGGGTCTCCGAATATTACAGCGGACGCGGATATTATAGCGATTATGCGGATGTCCTGGCGGCCAACGGGATCATAAAGCGATTGTTCGCCACGGACGACACCCATTGGTACGAGCGGGATGCATTCAGAGGGTATATTATGGTGCAGGCGCCGGATAATACCTGGGCCTCCATTCGAAAGGGCATCGAGGACAGCCGTTACTACTCCACCCAGGGGCCTGAGCTCTACCAGATCACGTTGGATGAGTCAGACTTCACCCTATACGTGGAGTCCTCCCCTCTCTGTTCCGTCGTCTTCTACAGCGACACCTTCTTTGTAGGAAATCGGGTCCAGCTGGGGGACCATATCACCCACAGCGAATATAAAATTAGCCCCACAGATCACTTCGTGCGCGTAGAGGGCATTGACGCCGACGGCAAGCATGTGTGGAGCAATTTTATCCAAATTCCACAGTGACTCCGGTTTACAGCATCAACTACTCTAGTCGAAAGGAAGATACCGATGAAAAAATTTCTACAGGAGTTCAAAACCTTTGCGCTGCGCGGCAATGTCATGGACTTAGCCGTGGGCGTCATGATCGGCGCCGCCTTCCAGGGCATCGTCAAGTCCCTGACGGATGATGTGCTCTCCCCGCTGGTGGGCCTATTTGTCAAGACGGATTTTAGCATGCTGGCCTTTACGGTTAACGGCGTTGAAATCCGATACGGCGCTTTCATCACGGCTGTTGTCAATTTCATTTTGTTGGCCTTCATGATTTTCTTGCTCATCAAAGGCATAAACAAATTGACGTCTTTCCACAAAAAACCCGCCGCGCCTGTGGCCCCCACCGTGAAGGTCTGCCCCTACTGTCTCAGCGAAATTCCCATAGCCGCCACACGCTGTGGCCACTGCACATCCATGCTCATTGAGGTGGAGCCCGCCGCTGACGAGACGCCAGCCCCGTGATAGGCCCCACATATGAAAGCAGGAGAGATATCCGCCAACCGGCGAAAGTCTCTCCTGTTTTTTCGCTGCCTGAAAGCTTCTCTATCCTCTCACGGCAAAGGTGCAGCGGGCCTGCTCGTCTGCGCTGCTGTTGCCCGCTATGACTGTAAATTCGCCGGGCTCCACCACCCATCCGCCATCCATCCAGAATGCCAGATCCCGGTTTTTCAGCGTGAAGGAGAGAGTTCTTGTCTCTCCCGCCTCCAGAAATACCCGTTGAAATCCCTTGAGCTCCTTCTCCGGCCGCACCAGGGATGAAATCTCGTCCCGCACATACAGCTGAACAACCTCCTCCCCAGCGCGCGCTCCTATATTGGCCACATCCACCGCAAGCTCCACATCATCTTCAACGGTGGGATCGCAGGAGATGACCCTGAGATGGCGGATCTCGAAGCGGGTATAGCTGAGTCCGTACCCGAAGGGATATAGGGGTTTAACTGGCGACTGATAATAATCCGGCGCGCGGCCTGGTATGAGCTTATTATAATAACAGGGAATCTGCCCCACATTGCGGGGAACCGTGACGGACAGCTTGCCTCCGGGATTATACTCCCCAAAGATCACGTTCGCCAGCGCAACGCCGCACTCTTGCCCTAGGTAAAAGCCTTGTACGATTGCTGGGATGTGCTGGTCGGCCCATTCAATGGAGGACGGCCGCCCATCCAGCAGGATCATGACGACAGGGGTGCCGGTGCCACACACGGCCTCAATCAATTGTTGTTGGTCCCCCTTTAGGTTCAGATCATCCACATCTTGATTTTCCATACAGGTGATCTCATTGCCGCCCACGACCAGGATCGCAACATCCGCTTTGCGCGCGCAGGCTACCGCCCCAGGAATATCAGTTGCGCCATATGTATCCGGATCGCATCCCTGATTTGCCAAAACCTGGACGGAGCTGCCAACGCAGCGGCGAATACCCTCCAGCACAGATACATAGTGGCGCGGCTGCGCTGTCGCATAATTTCCTAGGAGCACCCGATCACTGTTGGGACCGATAACCGCGATGGTCTGTAGCGCCGATGCATCCAGCGGCAGCAGTTCATTCTCATTCTTGAGCAATACCACCGCTTCCTGCGCCGCCTTGAGCGCAACCTGGTCATGTTGAGGGTTCTGGAGAACCTCCTCCGCATCGCCCCGCTTCGTTCCATAATATACGGTTTTCCCCGCCAGAGACACATGCGCCTCCCCCTCGGCGTTTTCATAGCAGGCTTCCAGCGATTCCTGCTCCGGCTTTGCGCAGGGATCATGGAGCAAGTCCATCTCATATTTAAAGAGTAGAACCCGCCGGACAGCCGTGTCCAGCTGTTCCATGGAGACAAGTCCATCCTTCACCGCTTGGATCAGCGCGGGACCATAGATCCGGTTTTCATTCCACGGGATCAACCAGGCCAGTTCCGTATCCACGCCGGCGTCCATAGCTAATTTGGCGCTTTCCTCCAGGGAAGAACAGACCTTCATGGTAGTGTACAGTTTCCGGATGTCGCCGTTGTCCGATACAACCATACCGTCAAACCCAAATTCTTTTCGGCAAATATCCTCGATCAGGTGTGGATTGGCATGGCAAGGGATCCCATTGAGCGCATGGTGGGCTGGCATGATGGATGCCGCTTGCGCTTCCTTGATACAGGCCTCAAAGGGGGGCAGGTGGATCTCTCTGAGTTTGCGCTCAGACAGCTCCATGGCGGCTCCGTTCAGCCCTCCTTCCGGCTCCCCGTCCGCTACCAAATGCTTCAGCGTAGCTATGATGTGATCTCGATTTAGCCGTTCCTCTCCCATCCCCTGCAATCCCTTGCAGAAAGCCACGCCCGTTCTGGTCACTAGATAGGTATCCTCACCGTAAGCCTCCTGTATCCTCCCCCACCGCGGATCCCGGGCAACGCCTAGCATCGGGGCGAAGCAGTGATGAACGCCCAATGCCCGCGCTTCCTTCGCCACGATGGAAGCCACCTCTTCTACCAGCTCCGGATCCCACATGCACCCAAGCGCCAGCGCCTGGGGAAAGGACGTGGCCCGATCCGCCACCATACCGTGCAGGCATTCTCCGTGCTGCATATGGGGGATTCCCAAACGTTTATTTCCATTGGGAAAAAAAGCCGCCAACTGCCCTGCCTTTTCTTCTATGGTCATCTGATCAAGCAGCGCCTGCGCCCATGCTTCCGCTTCCCGCCGTTTCTGTGTTGTTTGCATCCTTTTTCCTTCCTCCTGTCTGTTTCCATCCTCGTTTCGTTCACGAGCACGTATAGTATATCGCAAACCCACAAAAAAAGCAATCATTTTATACGAGCTGCGGATCACTCGGGGATCCGCAGCATTCGATATCCGATCCCAATGTGTGTCTGAATGTATTGTGGCTGGGACGGATTCTTTTCAATTTTTTTGCGCAGGGTTGCCATAAAAACGCGGAGGGATGGTGTATCGCTGGGCAGCGCACTCCCCCACACTTCCTTTAGAATATAGTTGTGGGTCAGCACCTTTCCGGCATTTCTGGCCAAAAGGCAGAGCAGTTTATACTCAATGGGCGTCAGATGGATCTCGGCGCCGGCGATATAGGTACACCCCGCCGCGTAGTCGATCTTCAGCTCACCGTTGATGAACACGCTGGATGATTCCCCCGCTTTTTCCAAATCATAGCGGATCCGCCGCAGTGTGACGCGGAGTCTCGCCAACAGCTCTTCTACGCTAAAAGGTTTCGTCAAATAATCATCGGCGCCGGCGTCTAGGGCGTCAATCTTATCCCGGTCTTCGCTGCGCGCGCTGACGACGATGATGGGCATATTGGACCAGCCGC
Organism: uncultured Eubacteriales bacterium; assembly: GCA_959029275.1. Classification (GTDB taxonomy): domain Bacteria; phylum Bacillota; class Clostridia; order Lachnospirales; family Bianqueaceae; genus Bianquea. The sequence goes on from CAUFVC010000003.1 coordinate 23,078, forward strand.
GGATTTTCTTGATAATATCCACTCCGTCCATATCCGGCAACCCGAGATCTAAAATCACCACATCGGGTTGGTTGGATATGGCCTCCATGATGGATTCTCCGCCGGTGCTGGCAGTATGATACTGATAGCCCTGCGTCTCCAGTGTGGTCGTGATCAAGTTGCGCACCGCTTTGTCATCTTCTACCACTAGAATTCGTGGTTTATACATTACAATTCACCTCTTCTGAATACAGTGTGAAATAAAAGGTCAATCCGTGAGGTTCATGATCTTTCACGCCGATAATTCCTCCGTGGGCGTGGACAATGGACTTGCACAGGGACAGCCCAAGCCCGAGGCCCCGCCTTCCGTCCCCTCGGTTTTTGTCAACGGTATAGAACATATCGAAGAGCTTGGCTTTTGCCTCGTCCGGGATGCCCTCGCCGTCATCACTGATCTCAAATAGAATCATGTCTTTGCTCTTTCTGGCGGCGATGGTGATATGGCTGCCTGGGTCTGTGTATTGTATGGCATTGTCCACAATATTGAGAATAACCTGCAAGATCAGCCGGGTATCCATCTTTGCCATCAACATATCATCCTCCAGATTCACGCGGATAACATGCTCGGAGCTTCTGCGGTTCACGTGCTGGAGGGCCTCCTGTATGACTTCCTCCACAAGCTCTGGCTGCATGGACAGACTCATCGTCCCATTTTCGATCCGGGTCACCGATAAGAGATTCTCCACCAGATTGATCAGCCAGATGGAGTCGTCCAAGATGTCGGAGTATAACTGCTTTTTCTTCTCTTCATTCAGAATATCCCCGTTCTCCATGAGGATTCCCGCATTGCCGGAGATGCTGGTCAACGGCGTCCGCAGATCGTGGGAGATGGCCCGCAGCAGATTGGCCCGCAATTGTTCCTGCTGCGCCTGAATCGCGATCTGATTCTCTGTCTTGGTCACCAAGTCTTTTTCCAGGGCCAGACCACCCTCCCCTAGCATGGCCACCAGGAGATTCTTCTCAAAGGCGCCCAGGATCTCGCGCTGCTCAATGGCGATAGCGGCCACGGCAAAGACCGTCTCATGGCTGCGGACCGCCATGTATAGACAGCGGGCTCCAGGCAGTGTATTGGTGGTAGCGCCAGCGTGTTTATTATTTTTATACACCCATGCGGCCACTGCCTGCTCATCGGGCGTTGTATACCCCTGACCGTCCAGCTCCGCATCTTTTGCGAACACCAACGGCTCCCCCAGCTCTTGCTGCCCCTCCTTCACCGGATAAATCAAGACTGTGCGATCCAGCAGCCGGACCATCTGGCGCGCCAGCTCCGTCAAGATCTCCTGCTGCGTCTGGGCCGACTGCAAGTGCTGGCTCGTCTCCAGGAGAACCTCCGTCCTGTAGGCTTTCTGGGCCGCCTGCTTCGCTTGCATTTTGACTTTGCTCGTCAAGGTGCTGACGATAATCGAGACGATGAGCAGGAACAAAAACGTAACCGGGTACTCCGTATCAAACACTTGAAAGGCAAACTGCGGCACGGTAAAAAAGTAGTTAAAGGCAAAGACGCTGATTAAGGAGGAGAAAGCGCTATATAGCTTCCCTTTGGTGATAAGCGCCGTCACTAAGACTCCCAGGATATACAGCATAATGATGCTGGCTTCGCCAAAATTCAGGTAATCAAACCAAAATCCAAGGAGTGTGGTGAAAATCAAAATGGCCAGCGATACGGCCGCATCCTCAAAGGAGAACCTCCCTCTCTTGGCTTTACCCATGAATCGGCGCTTGTTCCGGTAGGGCGACAGTGTGTCTGGAATGATATAAATATCCAACGCTGGAGCCAGGTTGGTCAGCCGCTCCACCAAATTGGATTTGCCCGACCACCAGTGTTTTACGTTGTTAGAACGCCCTATGACAACCTTCGTAACGCCGCTGGCCTTTGCATACTCCGCTATCTGGTAGGCTACGTCCTCCCCGTAAACGGTGGCAATTCTCGCCCCCAGCTGCTCTGCAAGGCGCAGATTCTCCGTTAGCCCGGCCTGCGCCATCGTCTCCGGCTCGGTCTCCCGCTCGACAAACAATGCGGTACACTTGCCATGAAAGGCATCCGCCATCCTAGCCGCGGTGCGAATGACCTTGGCATTGCTGGGCGACGCAGACAGACAGATCAAAATATGCTCCCCCGCGTAGTAATCCGATTTCTCCGCTGGCTTTTTATCCCGCTCCGCCGTCTTGTTGACCCGTTCTGCCGAGCGCAGGAGCGCAATTTCCCGGAGGGCCACCAGATTGGTTTTCGAAAAGAAATGGGTAAGCGCCTGCCGCGCCTGTTGCTTCTGATAGATCTTCCCCTGACTTAACCGCTGGATCAGATCATCTGGCTCAATGTCCACCAGCTCGACCTGATCCGCATTGTCAAAGACTGTATCTGGCAGACGTTCTCGGACAATGATGCCGGTTATGGAGGCCACCACATCGTTGAGGCTTTCCATGTGCTGCACATTGACGGTGGTATAGACGTCGATGCCGGCTTTCAGAAGCTCCTCCACGTCCTGATACCGCTTGGCGTGACGGCAGCTGTCCGCGTTGGTGTGGGCCAGCTCATCTACGAGGATCAGCTGCGGTCTCCTGGCCAGGGCCCTATCCAGGTCAAATTCACGGATTGTCACGCCCCTGTGGTCGATGAGAAGAGGGGGAATCTGCTCTAATCCATCCAGCAGCGCCAACGTCTCGGGCCTTGTGTGCGGCTCTATATACCCAACGACCACATCATTCCCCGCTTTGCTGGCCTGGTGGGCGGCCTCCAGCATGGCGTAGGTTTTGCCCACCCCCGCCGCATATCCGAAAAATATCTTCAGCTTGCCCCTGACCGGCCTCTCCTGTTCCTCCATAATCTGTTGGAGCAGCATATCCGGATTGGGCCTCTGGGTCTCCATGTCATCACCTGATTTCGCTTCTCGCTTTTGCGATCAGTATATCATAAATTCCGCTGAAGCGCTATCTCATTCTGTTAAGATTCCATCTAGCGCCAAGTTCACCTTCAGAACGTTGACGGTGGGCTCCCCAAAGATCCCTAAAAAACGTCCTGTTGTATACCGGTCAATGATGGCCTGCACCTCGTCAACGGACCGCCCTGTGGCACTTGCAATCCTCTGAATCTGGTACTCCGCGGCCGCCACTGAGATATGAGGGTCCAAGCCGCTTCCGGAACAAGTAACCAGGTCCTGCGGGATCGGCACGCCCTCCTTCTCAGGGTGTGCCTTCTGAATCTTTGAGACTCTCTCCGCAATCAGCTCCTTATACTCCTCGCTGGCAGGGCTAAGGTTGGACGCCCATGCGTACATGACAGGGGTTCCATCCTCATCGATAAATGTCTCCGTATCGATATTCATGATACGCCCCCAGAGATGTCTATTGTCCGTAAACTGCTGCGCCAGGAGCTCTGACCCGTATTTTTTGCCGTTGACCTCCACGATGCTGCCATTAGCCTTATCACGGAACAATAGCTGCCCCGCCCCGGTCACCGCCAGCGTGTACAGGCCGCCGCAGAGAAGCGTCATCATCAGGAAAAATACAATCGCCCTTGGGACGATCTCTTTTATGGTCTTCATTTCAATCACCTTCCTTTTGCGTAAACAGGTTAAAAAAGCCCGAACCCCACTAGGATCCTATCGATCAGCTTGATGGCGATAAAGGGAATCGCCAGACCTCCAGCCCCGTAGACTAAAAGATTTCGCGAAAGCAATTTGCCGGCGGGAACCTCCCGGTATTTAACACCTCTCAGGGCAAGGGGAATCAGAGCGACAATGATCAGCGCGTTATAGATAACGGCAGAAAAGATGGCGCTCTCGGCGCTGTGGAGGCCCATAATGTTCAGGGCAGATAAGCCCGGATACACGGCCATAAACAGCGCCGGAATAATCGCAAAGTACTTTGCCACATCGTTGGCGATGCTAAAGGTAGTCAAGCTCCCCCTTGTCATTAAAAGCTGCTTTCCGATCCGAACGATATCGATCAGCTTTGTGGGCGACGAATCCAAATCCACCATATTGCCTGCCTCTTTTGCCGCCTGAGTGCCACTGTTCATCGCCACCGCCACATCCGCTTGCGCCAGGGCTGGCGCGTCGTTGGTCCCATCTCCGGTCATGGCGACCAAATGCCCTTTGGCTTGATAGTCCCGGATGAGCTTCAGCTTTCCCTCCGGCGTGGCTTCCGCCAAAAAGTCATCGACCCCGGCTTCCGCCGCAATGGCCGCGGCCGTCAGTGGATTATCCCCCGTGATCATGATGGTCTTGATTCCCATCTTCCGCAGGTCTGCAAATTTTTCTTTGACCCCCTGCTTGATAATATCTTTGAGATAGATGACGCCTAGCAGTTTGTGATTTTTTGCCACCACAAGAGGGGTTCCTCCTTGGTTGGCTATGGTCCTCACCACTTCCTCACACTGTGGGCTGAAGGTTTCGCCCTGTTCCGCTACATACGCCCCAATGGCGTCCGCAGCCCCCTTGCGGATTTCGTTCCCGTTGTAGTTGACGCCGCTCATCCGGGTTTTGGCGGTGAACGGAATAAATTCCATATTCAGGTCGCTTATGGAGCGGCCGCGGATCCCAAACTTTTCCTTTGCCAGCACTACGATGCTGCGCCCCTCGGGCGTCTCGTCCGCCAGCGACGAAAGCTGTGCCGCATCTGCCAGTTCCTCCGGGCTAACACCGTCCACGGGAATAAACTCTGACGCCTGCCGGTTGCCGAGGGTGATCGTCCCTGTTTTGTCCAGCAACAGGATATCCACGTCGCCGGCCGCCTCAATGGCGCGGCCGCTCATGGCGAGGACGTTGGCCTGATTCAGTCTGCTCATCCCCGCGATCCCGATGGCGGACAACAGGGCTCCGATGGTGGTGGGCGCCAGGCAAACCAGCAGAGCCACCAGAGATGTGACGGAGCTAGGATTCGCCATGCCGGCCTGTTTGGCGGAGAAGTCGGAATAGGTAAAGAGGGATACGGTCACCAGCACAAAGATGATGGACAGGGCTACCAGGAGGATTTGCAGGGCCATTTCGCTGGGCGTTTTTTTCCTTGCCGCCCCCTCCACCATGGCGATCATCTTATCCAAAAAGCTTTCGCCGGCCTCGCTGGTAATCTGAATAACCAGCCAGTCGGAAATGACCGTAGTGCCGCCGGTCACCGCGCTCCGGTCGCCGCCGCTCTCTCGTACCACAGGGGCGGATTCCCCTGTGATGGCGCTTTCATCCACGGAGGCCGCTCCCTCGATCACCTCGCCGTCGCCGGGCACCTGTTCCCCCGATTTGACGATGACAATGTCGCCCTTCTTTAGCTTCGCGGAGGGAATCACGGTGATGGCGTCCTTCTGCTCTGCCGATGGGATCTTGTGGGCCTCCACATGGCGCTTTGCCGCGCGGAGCGCATCCGCCTGCGCCTTCCCGCGCCCCTCGGCGATAGCCTCCGCAAAGTTGGCGAAGAGAACGGTGAACCATAGCACGACCGCGATCCCAATGGTATATCCCGGCCGTTGATCCCGAATGCCGAACAGCGAAAGGAAAAATAAACCCGTGGTCAAAATGGCGGATATATAAACCAACAACATGACGGGATTCTTAGCCTGCGCTCTCGGCGCCAGTTTCAGAAAAGCATCCTTCACGGCTCTTGCCATCATGGTTCCCCCGGCAGAGGCTGACTTTGATTTTTCTTGCATCTGACTCACCCTTTCATTCAATTGCATACCGTT
>CAUFVC010000004.1:0-22144 GCA_959029275.1 uncultured Eubacteriales bacterium
AGCTCATGGATGTGATCGTCGTCATGTTTATTATGCGCCTTTCCAGCGTATTGTCGGTGGGGGTCGACCAGATTCTCATGTTGGATAATGCAAGGGTCACCAATGTGATTGAGGTGCTGGATACATATGTTTGGCGCATGGGTATCTCCAAAGGAAACTATGATTTTACCACGGCCGTCGGCCTATTTACTTCGGTGGTCAACGCAGCGTTTGTCCTGGCTGCCAACTTCATTGTCAAAGCAAAGAGAGGTGAGGGAATATGGTAACCGAGAGCGCTGTCCCCAGGAAAAAGCGCAAGGCAGGCAATGGCGTGATTCTCTCCAAGACGGATAAAGTGGGCCAGGCTATTTGTATCGGCATTCTTGCGCTGTTCTGCGTCATATGCATATTTCCATTCTTAAATGTGTTGTTCAAATCAATCAGCGGGGAGGCCGCCGTGCTGGCGGGCGAAGTAAAATACTGGCCGAAGGATGTCCAGTTCGGCGCGTATAAATATGTAATGAACCAAAGGGCCTATTATCTCTCGCTCAAAAATACGGCGATTGTTGTGGTAATCGGCACAGCCCTGGCGCTGCTGACCAATGGAATGACGGCCTATGCCATCGGGAAGAAGCGCTTTCGAGAGCGCGGATTCTTGATTGGGATGTATATATTTACTATGATTTTCAGCGGGGGCCTGATTCCCGGCTATCTGCTGGTGCGCGGCCTTGGGCTGTACGACAGCCTTTGGGCTTTGATCCTACCGGCCATCATCAGCCCGTATTATCTGCTGATTCTAAAAAGTTTCATGGCAGGGATCCCCAACAGCATTGAGGAATCGGCTACAATCGACGGCGCAGGCCATTTTACGATCTTCTTTCGGATCGTTTTGCCCATCGCCAAACCGGCCATGGCCTCCATGTGTCTGTTCTTCGCCGTGGATTTATGGAACGATTTTTTTCGCCCCTTAATCTTTCTTACCACGGCAGAGAAGTATACCCTGCAATTGTATCTGCGGAACCTGCTTATCAGTTCGGCGGATATGATGGGGCAGAATTATATTGATCCCGTGGTATATGGGAATCTGGCCCCCCAGTCGATTCAGAATGCAACCATCATCGTCTCGATTATCCCGATTCTACTGTTGTACCCATTCCTTCAGAAATACTTTGTCACCGGCATTACCCTTGGATCTGTAAAGGGATAATCCCTTATAGAAATATAAAAAATAGAAAGGTAGAAAACACTATGAAAAAGGAAACGTATGGCAGACGCTTGGCGTGTCTCGCGGTAGCGTTTGTACTAATGCTAAGCTTGGCATCCTGCGCCAACAAACCCTCGGAATCTTCATCTACAACAGATTCTGTGACGCAGGAATCATCATCCGGTTCCGATTCTTCCGGGGCGGACAGCCCCCAGCTGACAGGAGAGTATAAGCTTTCCATCATAACGGTTCCGGCGAGCGCCGCCATGCCAGATGGAGTCACGATTATGAACAGCGAAATCTACGACCTGATCGTAGAAAAAACGGGATATACCTTGGATTGGATCCTTCTCAAATCCGGGTCGGATATCGATGAACAGATAACGCTGCTTCTGTCAGGCGGCAGTGCGCCCGATCTGATCCAGGGCGCTAGCACAAGCCTTATCGCAAAGTATGCCCAAGAAGGGGGACTGGCGAATCTGGAGGAAAAGCTTCCGGTGTACGCGCCGTACCTGTATCAATACTATGGAGACGACATAATCGAGGCCAACTCCATTGACGGCAAGCTTTACTTTTTACCCCGAGTTGCGCTTTTCTCCGGCGTGACGGGATTGGCGGCTCGCACCGATGTTCTGGAGGAACTGAATCTGCCGGCCCCCACGACCCCGGACGAGATATACCAGACCTTAAAGACGGTGAAAGAGAAGAAACCGGACATGATCCCGCTCATCATTAACGGCGGCATTTCCGGAAGCATGACGAGCATTATGGGCGCATTTGGGATCCCCTCCGACCGCAGCTATAACTTTTTGATCGAAGACGGCCAAGTTGTATTCCCCTATATTGAAGAGCGCGGCGCGGAATTCATCCAATATGCGGCAAAACTATACGCGGAAGGTCTCATTGACCCTGAGTTTTTGATTGACAAAGAAACCATGCAGAAGATGATTGCCGGTCAAGGGTTCATGATGCAAACCGACTATGTGACGATCGTTCGCCAGATGGACGCCTTCAAAGAAAAGAACCCGGATGGCGTTTGGGAATATATTGACCCGCCAAAGGGAGATAACGGAGAGCAAGGAATTTTAGGAAATTACGGGATCGGGAATCCTATGTTTGTCATTCCCAAGACCAGCGAGGCCAAGGTGGGAGATTGTCTGGATTTTCTGAATAAGGTCAACAGCGATCAGGAGATTCTGGACCTTTTTGCCCTGGGGATTGTGGGCCGCGACGCCATTAAAAACGATGACGGAACCATCACCACGACGGACAGCTTTGCCGATATCGCAGGAGTAAAGGGGTATTACAGCCGGCTGGATCTCACGGACTATTTTGATACGACCAACGGGATTTTGGAGGGATTTGACAAACCCCTTGCGTTCATTGCCAAGACATCGAAGAACAATGAAATCAAAATGGCTCCCATGGGCGTACCCGCAAGCGCAGACAAAAAATCTAATTTGGATAAGGTCATCAACGACGACATCACCAATATGATAATCGACGGATTTACAGACGAAGCCTTTGAACAGATGAAGAATGACTTCGTTGAAAACGGCGGAGAAGAGATTATGCAGCAGTATCAGGAGTGGTATGACGGCGCCAAATAAACGGTTTCGTTTTGTGCGGCAATAGGATGCAGAGGGCTGCGCTGCCTACAATACAGCGCGGCTCTCGACTCAGAGAAAGGCGTAGGGATCAGGATGAATATGAATTTTGAAAAAACCGTATGGATTACGGGAGGGTCTTCCGGCTATGGCAGGGAGATGGCCCGTCTGTTTGTGCAGGATGGCTATCGCGTCGTGATTGCGGCCCGCGGCGAAGAAAAATTAAGGCAGGCGGCGGCTGAGATCGGCTGCGGCTATTTTAAGATGGACGTCACCGATCCGGAGGATTGGAAGCAGGCTGTGGCCTATGCCAGACAAGAGCTTGGCGGATTGGATATTCTCATCAACAACGCAGGCGGCGGTGTGGCTGTCCGGGACACGGTCACTCTTTCCGACGAAGAGATATCGAGGGCGATCGATCTGAATCTGAAAAGTGTAATCTATGGCAGCCGCGATTTTGCGCAGGTGATGATGGAACAGAGGCAGGGGACCATCGTTAATATTTCCAGCGTGTGTGCCAAACAGGCATGGCCCCAGTGGACGCTGTACGCCAGCGCTAAATGGGGGGTATTAGGGTTTTCAAAAGGGTTGTATGTGGAGCTACAGCCGTATAATATCCGCGTCAGCTGTGCGATCCCCGCCGCTTGCAGCACGGATTTTAACAGGAACGCGAACTTGCCGGAGGCCGAGCACAAGCTTCGCCCGCAGGATTTCGCCAAGGCAGTGGTGGAAACCTGTAAGCTGCCCCAGCACGTTGTCGTGGAAGAAATCACGGTTTGGGGGATCGATCAGGTGGTCAATCCGCTATAAAGGAAGAGTGAAAATTGGATCAGACGGATATTCTAATTGTCGGAGCGGGGTCGGCCGGATTTGGGGCGGCGTATCGAGCTCTCAAAAGCGGCGGATGCCGTGTCACACTGGTTGAAAAGAATCCTGGTTTTGGCGGAACCTCCACCTTTGGCGGCGTCAATTGCTGGGAGCCCGGCGTGGGCGGGAATGGCGTTCATTTTGAAATCGCTGAGCGGCTGATGCGGCAGGATGAAGGCTTTGTCGGCGTATATTGCGGGCCTGGAGCGTCGAGGGAAAAGCCTTGGGCGCGTTCGCGCCGCTGCGGCCAACCTTACGAAGCAACGCTGGCTCGAGCGGGCCGCCATATTTTGTACCGATTCCATTTCGAACCTGCCGCCATGGACCGCGTCATGCACGAGATGCTCCTGGAGGCGGATGGCGGAGAACAGTTGCAGCTCCTGTTGGAAAGCGCCGTTACAGACCTTGAAGTGTTGGATAGAAACATTACTACCGTGACGGTACAGACACCCAGCGGAAAGCATGTCTTTGCCCCAAAGCTTGTTCTGGATTGTTCAGCGGACATCGCTGCGGCCAGAATGGCAGGCTGCGCTTATGCGGTGGGGGAGGATGCGTTTTCCCTGTATAGCGAACCTTCGGCGCCGCAAAATCCACAATGTATTTTAAACGGAATGACGCAGGTTTTTCGTGTCACGCCTGCGGATAGTGGCTTCGCAGAAGAGATCCCGGCCCGCTATGGGGATGTGAATCTTGCGGGGTGGAATCGCTTTTTGCATGATGTGGGCTGTGTGTGTGTCCTGAACGACTATCCCAATGGCGACATCAATGTGAATATGCTTCCCACCATGCCGGGGGAAGCCCTGTTGAGCATGCCGTTTTCCGAGTTAAAGCATCTCAGCGAAGCGAGAGCGTATGCCTATTGGAAATGGATAGGGGAAAAATGTCATTTTGATGGGTATCGAATTCAGAGGATGTTTCCTGCTCTTGGAATCCGCGAGAGCTATCGGCTGGCAGGCCGGTATGTGCTGACGGAAAACGACTTGTGCAAGGGATTTGCAGAATCTCTGGGGGCCGGCCATACCATCGCATTTGCCGATCATCCGGCGGACACCCACGGCCATGGGAGCAGGCTGCACTCGTACGGAAAATACGGAATACCCTATGAGTGTATGCTGCCCAAGGAGATTGAGAATCTAATGGTCGCCTGCCGGGGCGCATCCTTTTCTCACATCGCAGCTTCAAGCGCACGGCTCTCCCGCACGATGATCGCCTTGGGCGAGGCGGCCGGGGAAGCGGCTGCCCAATGTATACATCGCAATATCACACCGGCAGAGGTTGATTTGGACACGGTACGCCATAGGCTGCAAATTGAGGGGTAGACAGGGGGGAGATTTTGCAATTTGCAGCCTTGTGTTTTGCGGGCTAAAAAATATGAAATTAGGTATTGACAGAGATTTGTCTCCTATGGTATACTGTAATCCGGTTTTGAGCAAAACACATGGAAGGCCCGTTGGTCAAGCGGTCAAGACATCGCCCTTTCACGGCGGTAACGAGAGTTCGATTCTCTCACGGGTCATATGGCGCCATAGCCAAGTGGTAAGGCAGAGGTCTGCAACACCTTCACCCCCAGTTCAAATCTGGGTGGCGCCTCTCAAGGAGCTGTCGCAAAGCGGCAGCTCTTTTTTTTGTCTTGTAGCGAAGTCCTTAAGCGGGCTTGTCAGCCACAATGCCCTTATCAAGCTGGCAAAAAAATCACTCAAACGCGATCTTGCAGACTTGCGTTTGAGTGATGGTAGGATAGCGTTATTCGCTCATCTTACCCAGCGTGTACTATGCCTTGATCTTTTGGTAGGTCTCATAGCTGCGCTTTGCGCACTCGCTGATGGCGATGGGGTGGAAACCAGGGATGGCGGAATAAAGCGTATCGTGGAGAGGATCGGTCCAGCTCTTGGGCAGGTTGGAGGCGCCTAACTTGGCCCCCATGATCGATCCCACCGTGGCGCCGTTGCAATCCGTGTCCCATCCGCCCAGCACGGCGGTTGTGATGGCCTTTTCAAAGTCGTCTCCGGCATACAGCAGAGCGGCGGTGCAGAGGGCCGCATTATTGTTTGTATGCACAGCGTCATAGTGGCAGAAGGCATCCCAGATTTTGGAGACGAGATCCAGCTCGTCCTTAGCGGAGGCCGTGATATCTATGGCCTTTTGAATATCGTGGGCCAGCCGGCAATTGCGGGGAATCTGGCGGAGACCTGCCTGAACGATGGCTTCCGTGTCCTTTTCAACAAAGGCGCTGGCAATCATGGCGGAGCAATACATGGCGCCGTAGATCCCATTTTTGACGTGGGACAGGGAAGCGTCCCGCCAGGCCAGTTCCGCCGCTAATTCCGGATTTCCGGCGGCGGCATAGGCATATCCGTCAACGCGAATCTGAGCGCCGATCCATTCGCGGTAGGGATTGCGGTACGTCCGAACCCAGTCCAATATGGCCTGCCGTTCCTGCGCGGTGGCTGCGGCCGCCAACCGGTCATATGCAAAGGGGAGATTCAGATAGGCCTGGCGTTCGGCGGTGCAGACTAGGTTATACGGAAGCTGGGTAAGCCACAGATTCCCTACATCCCAGGTATCCCACTGAAGTCCCTTTTGCTCCATCAGATACAGACCTAACACTGTGTAGCGGATATCGTCGTCCGTCTCCATGTACTGGATCGTCTCCCGCAAGCTATGAGACCGGTTTGCGCGTATTCCATATGTCTGTTCCGCTGAGGAAGCCCCGGGGGTATAGGTGTGGATAGGGTACGCCCCAGCGCCGGCGAACCACTCGTAGACCAATTTCCAACCCGGAACGCCATTTTGGCCGCCCATAAATGGCCCCGCCTCCACAGGTTTTCCCAGGGCGCAGCCGGCGCAGCGCCCAAGCCAGGCGCCAAAGAAGGAGTCAAAGGACGGGGACTCGTTTGCCGGTGCAGGATGCTGTTGTGGCCGCTCACGCCGGATTCCATCTAAATCAGAAGGCTCCTGATACGGGAAAGATTCGTCGATGGGGAGCGCCATGAGGGAGTCGTAGAGCTGATTGAGGGATGCTTCATCCTTAGGGGATGCCTCCAGCAATTCCATGTACCCGTCTGTTACACACCCTTCCTCCGACCTTTGCTTGATCTCCATGCGCAATAAATTTTCTAATGCAGTCCAACCTGCCATGTCAATACCTCCTATGTAGGCTAAAATTTATCTACAGTATATAGCATAATCTTGCCCAGTTCTAGCTAAAAAAGAGCAAAAAATATGCAAAATCGATCATCATGAGGCGGCGCGGCTTTTTTCGTGAACCTTCTTGACAAAAAATCAAGAGTATCGTAAGATGAGAGTGCGAATCAACACAGCGGGGGGAAAGCGGCATGACATTGGATTCTCTAAAGCCCGGACAGGGCGGCGTCATTGTCTCCGTGGGGGGAGAAGGCGCTCTTCGCCGTAGGCTCTTGGATATGGGGCTCACGCCAAAGACAAAGGTAATGGTCCGAAAAGTGGCTCCCATGGGCGATCCCATCGAACTATACCTTAGAAGCTACGTTCTGACAATCCGCCGGGAGGATGCGGCTAAGATTGAAATTCGAGAGGAGCCTGGGAGATGAGAGAGGGATATTTGATTGCCCTTGCAGGCAATCAAAACAGTGGCAAGACCACCTTGTTCAATTGCTTGACGGGAAGCAATCAGCACGTTGGAAATTTTCCAGGGGTTACGGTGGAGAAAAAGGAGGGGCGCATCCGGGAGCATAAAGACGCAGTGGTTGTGGATCTGCCCGGTATTTATTCGCTCTCACCCTACACCTCAGAGGAAGTGGTGACGAGAGATTTTGTGCTGAAGGAGCATCCGGATGTGATTCTCAATATCGTGGATGCCACCAACATTGAGCGCAATCTATATCTCTCGCTGCAGCTGATGGAACTCGGCATTCCCATGGTGATCGCCCTCAATATGATGGATGAAGTGCGGGCAAGCGGCAATGTGATCCATGTGGAGGCGCTGTCGGAGCAGCTGGGGATCCCGGTTATTCCCATTTCAGCGGGGAAAAATGAAGGGATCGCGGATCTGACAGACCAGGTTATGAAGACGGCGCAGGAGGGAATGACGCCGGCCAAAATGGACTTCTGCTCCGGCGAGGTCCACAAGGCGATCCACTCCATCGCCCATATCATTGAAGACCAGGCAAGAGATGCCGGGTATCCCACCAGGTTTGCCGCAACCAAGCTGGTTGAGGGGGATGAACCCATGGAAAAGGCTCTCCAGCTGACGGAGAATCAATGCCATATCATCGAACATGTGGTCCAGGATATGGAGGCAAATCTCCAGACTGACCGGGAGGCAGCTCTGGCGGATATGCGGTATACATACATTGAGGCTGTCTGCCGGGATTGCGTCGTTAAGCGCCAGGAGACAAGGGAACAGATCCGCTCGGAACGGATTGACCGGGTTCTGACCCATAAATATGTTGGCATCCCCATCTTTTTGCTGGTTATGCTTCTCATCTTTTGGCTGACATTCAGTGTCTTGGGCGCTCCGTTGCAGGAATTGTTGGAGAGCGGGATTCGCTGGTTTTCCGGCTGGCTTTCCTCCGCGCTGTCTCAGGCGCATGTCAGCGAGTGGCTGCAATCGCTGTTGGTTGACGGCGTCTGCGCCGGCGTAGGCAGCGTGCTGTCCTTTTTGCCCATTATCGTACTCTTATTTTTCTTTCTGTCATTGCTGGAGGACAGCGGGTATATGGCGCGTGTCGCCTTCGTCATGGATAAGCTGCTGCGAAAGATCGGCTTGTCCGGGCGCTCCTTTGTTCCCATGCTCATAGGCTTTGGGTGCAGCGTGCCGGCGATTATGGCTACGCGGACTCTCTCCAGCGAGCGAGACCGGAAGATGACGATTATCTTGACGCCCTTTATGTCCTGTAGCGCCAAGCTTCCCATCTACGGGATGATCACGGCGGCTTTCTTTCCCAGACACGGCGCCCTCGTCATGATCGGGCTCTATATCCTGGGAATCGCAGTGGCCATCGGGTCCGGCCTCCTTCTCAAGAGCACGGCATTCAAAGGCAACCCGGTGCCCTTCGTTATGGAATTGCCGGCCTATCGCCTGCCAACGGTCAAAAGTGTTCTTCTGCACATGTGGGAAAAGGCGAAAGACTTTATCCACCGGGCCTTTACCATCATCTTTATCGCGTCCATCGTCATCTGGTTTTTGCAGAGTATGGATTGGTCTCTGAACATGGTCACAGACAGCGCGGATAGCATTCTTGCGTCCATCGGCTCGCTGGTGGCGCCAATCTTTACCCCAATGGGATTTTCGGACTGGAGAGCATCCACAGCCCTGATTACAGGACTTACAGCGAAGGAAACGGTTGTCAGCACCTTAACGGTCTTGACCGGCGCGGCCAACGATGTACAGCTCTCAACCGCGCTCGGCGCCATCTTTCCGACGCCCGCCAGCGCCCTAGCTTTTTTGACATTTACAATCCTGTATATGCCCTGCGTAGCGGCGTTCGCGGCTACAAAGCGAGAGATGGGCACCTGGAAGGAGGCGCTTTTGACGGCGCTGTATCAAACAGTTGTCGCCTACGGTGTGGCTATTTTGGTCTATTTCGTGGCGAGGATTCTGCTGTGAGACGGCTGGGCTTCACGCATATGTTTTTGGGTACACAGGCAGTACAAAAACCGCGGCCACAGGCAAAGGCTTGCGGTTTTTTGCGCTAGTGGGCATATATAAGGGCCCGGACTGGTATACTACTAGCATGATTTCAACACAGACCAGTATTTGTCTAGAGACATGGGACCCCGGTTATGGTATACTGAGGGAGAAAGACGGAAAACGTATGAATGGAGGACACCAAGATTGTGGGCTTTTGAAAGTGTTTTTTATCAGATCTATCCGCTGGGATTTTGCGGCGCGCCGCCCGAAAACGATTCGATTCTCTCGCCAAGGATTCTCAAAGTGCTGGATTGGATTCCCCATATCCAGCGGCTAGGAGCCAACGCGATTTATTTTTCACCGGTATGGGAATCGGATTCTCACGGATACGATACAAGGGACTACAGCCGGCTCGATGTCAGACTGGGGACCAACGAAGATTTTGCCTGCGTCTGCCGCAGGCTTCACGAGAGCGGCATTCGGGTTGTGCTGGACGGGGTGTTCAACCATGTAGGCCGTGGATTTTGGGCATTTCAGGATGTGCTGCGCAACCGCGAGCAGTCGGCGTACAGAGATTGGTTTTTTATTGATTTTAGTGGGAACAACGGATACAATGACGGACTCTGGTATGAGGGCTGGGAGGGCCATTTTGAGCTGGTTAAGCTGAATCTGCGCAATGAGGCGGTCATCCGTCACATCCTGGAAGCAGTTGGGCGGTGGATTGAGGAATTCCACATTGACGGCCTTCGGCTGGACGTGGCGTACAGTCTGGATCGGGATTTTATCAGGCGTCTTCGCAGGTTTTGTGATGAGCAGAAAGAGGACTTCTTTTTGGTCGGGGAGATGCTGCACGGGGATTATAATCAGCTGGTCCAGGATGAGATGCTCCACAGTGTGACCAACTATGAGTGCTATAAAGGTCTATATTCCAGCTTTAACAGTATGAATCTGTTTGAGATTGCACATTCATTGCTTCGACAGTTCGGCCCCGAGAATTGGACGCTATATAAAGGAAAGCATCTTTTCAACTTTGTGGACAATCACGATGTGTCGCGGATTGCGTCCATCTTAAAGCAAAAAGAACATCTTCCGCTGATCTATGGGCTTCTTTTTTCCATGCCGGGGATCCCTTGCGTGTATTATGGCAGTGAGTGGGGAGCGGCAGGGGAGAAGCAGGGCAACTCCGATGCAGTGCTTCGGCCATCTTTTGATACGCCGCTGGAGACGGAGCTCACGGAGCGCATTTGCGCCTATGCCAGAGTCCACCGGGGCAGCCGGGCTCTGTGCTATGGGGATTTCACCAAGTTACTCCTGACCAATGAGCAGCTGATCTTTCAGCGCCAGTTCGATCAGGAACGGATCGTCATCGCCGTCAACGCAGCGCCAACCGTCTACCATGCCCACTTTGACGCCGGGGCCGGGAGGGCGCAGGATATGTTGACCGGCGAGGTACATGACTTCGGCGGGGGCAGTGAGCTAGCGGCCTACAGCATACGATACTGGAAGATTTTTGATAAAAATGGTGTGCAATAGCTTGTCAAACGGCTCCTTTTATGGTTTAATAAAAGATATGGCATTTAACACGGAATCATGGAGACAGTCGGGAGGGATTCGAGCTGGATCATCGGGTGCTGAAGGGATTATCGCAGATCGGACATCTGGGCCTTGTCATGCTGATTCCGATTCTGATTGGAATGCTGGGAGGCGCATGGCTGGACCAGCGGTTTGCGACGCTGCCGCTGTGGAGCATCGTGGGAGCGGTGATAGGCGTAGCGGCGGCATTTCGGAATCTGTTCGTCTGGGCCATGAAGCAGGCGGCCTCATCATCCAAGCGCCGATTGGCGGATGGGGGGCCGAAGAATGAGACCGGAAAGGACTCAGGTCACAATGAATGACACAAAAACACCATCACTTTTTTTTCAACTCAGTTGGAAAATCGTTGCCTTTTGTCTGCTCCTGTTTGGCGTGGGCTGTATCTTTGCGGATCCCCTATCATGGGGAAAGGGGGTGCTTTTTGGAGGCCTCTTTACGATACTCCGCCTCAAGATGATGGAGATGGCGGTGAACAAGGCGGTGAGCAAACCGTCGGGAAAAGCGTCAGGGTATATGTCCGCCCAATATTTCATACGATATCTTATGAGTGCCGCCGTCCTGATTGTGGCGGCGCTGGAACCGTCCATCGATGTCCTTGCCACGGCGCTGGCCATGCTGTCCCTGAAGGTGGCGACCTACGTGCAAACGCTGTTGGATAAGCGGACGCCGAAGGATGGCAGCGTGGAGTTTAACGAGTGGGTGGATGAAGAGGATGAAACCGTTGAGCAGTGGGATCGCTGGCAGACGTACAATTTAAAGGCTCGCAGGAAAGAAAAAAAGCGTAGAAAGCCGGACAGCGGCCCTTTGCCGGCGGAGGCGGGCGCGCAGGATCAGGGCCAGGATGAGGGACAACAGATTTCTTTTTTTGATGAAGAGTATCAAGAGATGCTGTCTGGGGCAGAGAAGAGCAAGCCCCAGGGGGATGAGGAGGTGAGATCAAGATGAATTACTTGTTATTGTCTTCGGAGGAGGTGGATTTTAATATCCACGTCATCAAGACGCTGCGGATCTTCGGCCTGGAATTTCGGTTTACGGACTCTCTGTGGTATGCCTGTTGGATCGCCGTCTTTCTCATTATCGCGGCGGTGATACTCAATCGAAAGCTTCGCAGGGTTGACCCTATGGCAAAGCCGAAGGGGGTACAAAATGTTCTGGAGTACGCGGTCAGTGCATTGGATAATTTTACCGTGGGAACTATGGGGCCGGTAGGACATAAATTTTCAGCTTTCTACGGAAGCATGTTTATCTATATTCTGCTGTGCAACCTATCCGGCCTGTTCGTCTGGTTTCGGATCAGCCCGGCGGAGTCGAAAGTCTGGATTGAGTTTATGCGCCCGCCGACGGCGGATCTGGCGGTTACATTGAGCTTAGCTTTGATTACGTTCTTTATGACACAGGGCTTTGGGCTGAAGGCCAAAGGGTTGAAGGGATGGCTGAAAGGCTTTACTGAGCCGGTAACGCTTTTGACGCCCATCAACATTATCGGGGAGGTTGCAAACCCCATCTCGCTGAGTTTCCGACTTATGGGGAATGTCCTGGCGGGAACCATCATTATGGCGCTATACTATGGGATGCTTCCCATGCTGGCCTATATTATATCACCGGCCCTGCACTTCTATTTCGATGTGTTTGCCGGAGTTTTACAGAGCTTCATCTTCGTCATGCTCAGTATGATCTATGTGAGCGGCGCGATGGAATAAAGATCAAAAGACAAACTAAAGGAGGATATTGCAATGTCAAATTATAGTGTGGAAGAAGGAAGCGCTTTAATCTTAGCATGTTCGGCCATCGGCGCTGGCTTAGCCATGATCGCCGGCATCGGGCCTGGTATTGGACAGGGGTTTGCCGCCGGCAAAGGAGCGGAGGCCGTTGGACGCCAGCCAGGCGCGCAGTCGGATATTGTTCGAACCATGTTGATGGGCTGTGCCGTTGCGGAGACCACAGGTATCTATGGTTTATTCATCGCCATCATGCTGATCTTCGCCAATCCGCTTATCAGCCGATATCTGCGGATCGTTGCACAATAAGGCCTCTTTGTAGGTCACAGGGAGGATGTCTCTATGTTCCATATGATGCTCCTTTCAGAAGAGAGCTATGTCATTGATTTTTCGAGTATGCCGCTGCAGCTGGTCTTTCACGCCCTTTTGGTGCTTGTGCTGTTTTTTATCCTTGGGAAACTTTTGTTCAAACCGGTGCAGAAGATTCTCGACAAGCGCAAGGAGATGGTGCAGTCCTCCATTGAAGATGCCCAGCAGAAACAGCAGCAGGCGCAGGAGCTGAAAGCGGAGTATGATCAAAAGCTAGCCGCCGCCATGACGGAGAGGGATCAGATTATACAGGACGCCTATAAGACAGCGCAGGAAAAAGAGCGGGCCATCTTAGAGGATGCCAGGCAGGAGGCCGCGAGGATCCGGGAGCGCGCTTCGCGGGAAGTGGCGCTGGAGCAGGATAAGGCCCGGGATCTTCTAAAGAAGGAGACGGTGGGCCTGGCGGCCGCCATTGCGGAGAAATTTGTCCGCGAAAGCATCAGCGTTTCCGATCAAAAACAGTTGGTAGAGGACGCCATCGCGGAAATGGAGGATGCAAATTGGCAGAGTTAGTTGCAAAGCGATATGGCAAGGCGCTGTTCGATTTTGCCTCATCCCACGGCGCGATGGATGAGATACAGGCGGATGCGGCGTATCTGCGGGATGTATTTCAGCAGAATCCTGAGTTTACAAGGTTTCTGGAGCTCCCAGAGATCACGGCTGAGGCAAAGGTCGAGAGCATCGAGTCGATCTTCGGCCCTAGAGAGCAGAGGGATGCCAGCCTCTCCGCCGGAATGCGGGGACTGCTGGCCGTCTTGATTCGAAAGGGGCGTATCAGCGCTTTAATGCCAGTCCTGGAGGAGTACAGCCGGCTGGTGATGGAGTTTAACAGGGAAGCGCAGGCCCATGTCCGCACAGCGGCGGCGCTCTCAGAGGATGAGGAGCGGAGGATCCAGGAGGCCCTGTGCCAAGCGCTTCACAAAAAGGTATCCCTCAGCGTGGAGGTTGACGCCGCTTTGATCGGCGGGTTGGTCATTCGGGTTGGGGATACAGTATTTGACAATTCTATCCGAACGAGGCTCGATAGGCTTACTCGTGAGCTTATGGACTTGCAGCTTCGCGGTGAAGAGAAGGCGGTGTAATCAACGTATGAGTCTACGACCGGAAGAGATCAGCGCCATCATTCGGCAGGAGATCGAAGGGTATGAGAACGCCGTTTCCATGGACGAGGTCGGTACGATTCTGGAGGTCGGTGATGGAATTGCCCGCATTTATGGGCTGGAACATGCCATGGCCGGTGAGCTTTTGGAATTCCCCGGATCCGTTATGGGAATGGTTTTGAATTTAGAGGAAGATAATGTGGGAGCCGTGCTCTTAGGCGACGATAGCCAGATTAAAGAGGGAGACACGGTGAAGCGAACGGGGCGCGTGGCGGAAGTCCCCGTGGGCGACGCCCTGATCGGCCGCGTGGTCAACGCGCTGGGGCAGCCTATCGATGGAAAGGGGCCGATTCAGACAGATCGGACACGGCCTGTGGAGCGAGTCGCCCACGGAGTGTTGGAGAGAAAATCTGTGGACACGCCGCTACAGACGGGGTTAAAGGCCATTGACTCCATGGTGCCCATCGGAAGAGGACAGCGGGAATTGATTATTGGGGACCGGCAGACGGGAAAGACGGCTATCGCCGTGGATACGATCATCAACCAGCGGGGCAAGGATGTGCTCTGCATCTATGTGGCCATCGGGCAGAAGGCCTCTACCGTGGCGCAGCTTGTGAAGAACCTGGATGAGCACGGGGCGATGGATTATACCACGGTGGTTTCCGCGACGGCCAGCGAGCTGGCGCCCTTGCAGTATATCGCGCCCTATGCCGGCTGCGCCATGGGAGAAGAGTGGATGGAGAACGGCAGGGATGTGCTCATCGTGTACGATGATCTCTCGAAGCACGCGGTGGCATATCGGGCCATGTCCCTGCTTCTCCGACGTCCGCCGGGCCGTGAAGCGTATCCTGGGGATGTTTTCTATCTGCACTCTCGGCTGCTGGAACGGGCGTCCAAATTGTCGGATGAGCTGGGCGGTGGTTCCCTGACGGCTCTGCCCATCATCGAGACCCAAGCCGGCGATGTGTCGGCCTATATTCCCACCAACGTTATCTCCATTACCGACGGACAGATCTATCTGGAGACACAGCTGTTCAATCAGGGCGTCCGCCCTGCAATCAATCCGGGGCTGTCTGTCTCCCGCGTCGGCGGGGCCGCCCAGATCAAGGCGATGAAAAAGACGGCAGGCCCTCTGCGGGTGGAATTGGCCCAGTACCGGGAGTTGGAATCCTTTTCCCAGTTTGGTTCAGAATTGGATAAGGATACGCTCGGCAGGCTGGAGCACGGAAAGCGAATCGTCGAGATTCTGAAGCAGCCCCAGTATAAGCCCATGCCGGTAGCCCATCAGGTTCTGATTCTGTATGCGGTGACCAACCGGTATCTGATGGACATTCCGGTTGAGCGGATCCTGGAATTCGAGGATGCCTTCCTGCGCTATATGGAAGAGCATCACCCGGAGGTTCCCGCCTCCATCAACCAGGAGAAGGTTTTGACTCCGGAGATGGAGACCCGGCTGAAGGATGCGATCAAGCGCTTTAAGCAGGATTTTACCGGGGTGGTGAAATAAGATGGCAACGACGCGGGAAATCCAGCTCCGAATTCGAAGCATTAAAGGGACGCAGCAGATCACAAGGGCCATGAAGCTTGTATCCACTGCAAAACTGCAAAAGATCAGAGCCATTGCCCAGTCCAATACGCCCTATTTTCAAGCGGTTTACCAGACAATGCGCTCCATTTTGGCCCTTACGGGGGACGATGTTTTGAATGGCGCTATGCCGCAGTCGGGAAAAAGCGCGTATCTGGTGATCACATCGGACCGGGGGCTGGCGGGTGGTTACAATGCCAATGTGTGCAAACTCCTGGAGAGGTCCATTGGCTCCAAGGAGGATGCGCTGATATTGACGGTGGGACGGCGGGGGCGCGAGTATTTTTCCAGGCGGGGATTTGCTCTGGGCCAGCATTTTGAGACACCGGCGGAGGTGCCGGAGTACTCCGATGTGAGGCAGATTCAGAGCGCGGTGATGGACCTGTATAGAGGCGGAACCGCCAAGGAGATCTATGTCGCCTATACGTCTTTTCACAATACACTGAGCCAGACGGCAACGCTCATGAAGCTATTTCCCCTGCAAAAGGAGGATTTCGCCGGCGGAGAGGGCGAACAGGAGAATAAGCCGCACGTTCTCATGAATTTTGAGCCTGGGCCGGAAGCGGTTCTGGCTGACATCATTCCGCGGTATATAGGCGGCATTTTGTACGGCGTTTTGGCGGAGTCGTCCGCCAGCGAGCAGGGCGCCAGGATGACGGCGATGGATTCCGCAACGGAAAATGCCCAGGACATCTGCGATAAATTGACATTGCAGTACAATCGGGCCCGGCAGGGCCATATCACCCAGGAGATAACGGAGATCGTCAATGGCGCTTCCGCGTTGGAAGGCTAAAACCAATCAAACGGCGCTTACGCGCTTCGGAATGGAGGATAAAATGGCCGATTCACAAGGTAAAGAAAAAATGCATGGCATCATTCAGCAGGTCATCGGGGCTGTACTGGATATTAAGTTTAGCTCAGACTATCTGCCTGCTTTAAATAACGCCATTGAAATTCCAAGAGAGAATGGCGAGACTCTTGTGGTGGAGGTTGCCCAGCATCCGGGGGATGATGTTGTCCGGTGCATCTCCATGGGTTCCACTGACGGGCTGACACGTGGGATGGACGCATAC
The DNA here is from genome assembly GCA_959029275.1 of uncultured Eubacteriales bacterium. Classification (GTDB taxonomy): domain Bacteria; phylum Bacillota; class Clostridia; order Lachnospirales; family Bianqueaceae; genus Bianquea. Next base: position 16,707 of record CAUFVC010000004.1, read on the forward strand.
GATACCGGCGGCCCCATCACGGTCCCCGTAGGGGTCAACACCCTGGGAAGGCTCTTCAATGTCACCGGCGAGCCCATCGATGGCGAGGCGATCCCGGCGGATACGCCCCAATGGTCCATTCACCGAAAACCGCCGGCCTTTGTGGAGCAGTCCACAGACCTTGAAATACTGGAGACGGGGATCAAAGTGGTCGATCTGCTGTGCCCCTACTCGAAAGGCGGAAAGATTGGCCTCTTTGGCGGCGCAGGCGTCGGAAAGACTGTGCTGATTATGGAGCTTATCCGCAATATTGCCACCGAGCACGGCGGTTTTTCGGTATTTACCGGTGTTGGCGAGCGGACGCGGGAGGGCAATGATCTGTACCATGAGATGACGGAGTCCGGCGTTATCGATAAGACAACACTGGTCTTCGGGCAGATGAACGAGCCGCCCGGAGCCAGAATGCGGGTGGGCTTGACAGGACTCACCATGGCGGAGTATTTCCGGGATGAGAGTGGGCAGGACGTCCTCCTATTCATCGACAATATATTTCGGTTTATCCAGGCGGGATCGGAAGTTTCAGCGCTGCTGGGCCGTATGCCATCGGCAGTGGGGTATCAGCCGACGCTGGCCAATGAGATCGGCGCGCTTCAGGAGCGTATTACATCGACGCAGAAGGGCTCGATCACATCGGTCCAGGCTGTGTATGTCCCGGCTGACGACCTGACGGACCCAGCGCCGGCGACGACCTTTGCCCATCTGGATGCCACCACGGTTCTGTCCCGATCCATATCGGAGCTGGGCATTTACCCTGCGGTGGATCCCCTTGCCTCGTCCTCCAGGATTCTCGATCCCCGCGTGATCGGTGAGGAGCACTATGCCGTGGCCCGGAATGTCCAGGCGATTTTGCAGCGGTATAATGAATTGCAGGATATCATCGCCATTCTTGGAATGGATGAGTTGTCGGAGGCGGATAAGATTACGGTGAACCGCGCGCGAAAGGTACAGCGGTTTTTGTCTCAGCCTTTCCATGTGGCGGAGAATTTCACAGGCTTTCAGGGAGCGTATGTGCCGCTGTCGGAAACGATCCGGGGCTTCCGGGAAATTTTGGATGGCAAGCACGACGAAGTGCCGGAGAGCGCGTTCCTGATGGCGGGAACCATCGACGACGTGGTGAAGAAAGCGGCGGACAGACAGCAAGAATAAGGTTTATTGACGGCAAGCTTTGTTCAATGAATGCGTGGAGGTAAGGATGGCAGACAAACAGTTTCGATTACGGATTTTGACGCCCGAACGGGTATTCTACGAGGGGATGGCGGATATGGCCATCTTTCAGGCGGTGGAAGGCGAACTGGGGGTGTTGCCCGGGCATATACCGCTGACGACGCTGATCTCCTCATCGTCGTTTCAGATCCTGACAGAGGATAAGAATAAGACGACGGTGGTTGCCGTGCATGAAGGGTTTGTGGAGATCCTGCCGGATCAGGTGACGCTGCTGACGGAAGCGGCGGAGTGGCCTGAGGAAATCGACGTGGAGAGGGCGGAGCGGGCGAGAGAGCGCGCACAGAAGCGTCTGGACAGCAGCCAGGACGGGCTGGACATCAAACGCGCGCAGCTGGCCATGCAGAGGGCGCTGACCCGCCTACAGGTGCATACGTACAAAGACGTATAGGGAATGGGGGGGGAGGATGAGGCTAGAAAGACTTTTGACCGCCGCTGAGGAGTCCGTCGATCTGGAAGTCTACAGTGAAGAGATTAAGGAAGCCACGAATATGGTGTCAGACGGCGTTTCCAAAAGTTTATCCCAGCTTTTGAACATTCAGAATACCGTCGTGACCAAATTTTTGGATTTCGCGCTGGGACTGCTGTTGGCGCTTGTGGTATTCTTTGTAGGGCTGAAGCTGATTCGCGCCGTGACGAAGGCAGTGGATAAGGGGTTTCAGAAACGGAACATGGATCTGACGCTACAGCGGTTTCTTCTTCCGCTTATCACCTATACCCTGCGGATCCTCCTGGCGATCATTGTGATATCCATGCTGGGCTTGCCTGTTTCCTCGCTGGTAGCGCTTCTGGGCGCTGCGGGAGTGGCCATTGGGCTTGCCTTGCAGGGAGGGCTTTCGAATTTTGCAGGGGGCATACTGATTCTATTTGTGAAGCCGTTTAAGGTGGGGGATTACATTGAGGTCAGTGCGATCAACCAGGAGGGAACGGTGGAAGAGATCGGGATCTTCAACACCTCTCTTCGAACCCCTGACAACAAGAGAATCATCATTCCCAATGGGAACATGTCCAGTTCCTGCGTTACGAATTACTCCGCATTTCCCGAGAGAAGGGTGGATCTGGTTTTTACTGTCTCCTACAGTGCGGATCTTGATCACGTTCGATCTGTCATAACGGATGTGCTGAAGCAAGAGGAATTTGTTCTGCAGGAAAAAGACATCTTCGTTGGCGTCAAGGCGTACGGAGATTCCAGCGTGGAGCTAATGGTTTGGGCCTGGGTCCTGGCTCAGAACTTCCGGGCGGCTTCCTACGATATAAAAGAGAAAGTGAAAAAAGCATTTGACCGGGAGAACATAGAGATCCCTTACCCGCAGTTGGATGTCCATATCAAGGCGCAATAAGCAGAAGAAAGGAAGAGGACCATGTATTCCGTTGAGTTGTCACAGTTGGTGGACCGGTTTGATCTAAAAAATCTGACGCCGGAGGTTGATTTGGACGGAAAGCGAGTCAGCCACGCGGAGGTCAACCGTCCGGCTCTACAGCTGACAGGCTTTTACGAGTATTTCGACTCGGATAGGCTACAGATCATCGGCCAGGTCGAGTACTCCTACATGTTGACGCTGCAACCTGACCAGCGCCGCGAGGTGTTTAAAAAATTATTTTCCACCAATATTCCCGCGCTGGTCATCTGCCGAGGGCTTGCCTTTTTTGAAGAAGACGGCTCCCTGGAATGTGCGGTGGAGAGCGGTGTGCCGGTGTTTGGCACCGACATGAGCACCACCTCCTTTATGGCGGAGGTTATGCGGTACTTGAACGCGGAGCTGGCCCCGCGGATTTCCCTCCACGGCGTTTTGGTGGACATCTTCGGAGAAGGCGTTCTGATTATTGGGGAGAGCGGAATCGGGAAGAGTGAGACAGCGCTGGAGCTGATCAAGCGTGGGCATCGACTTGTGGCCGACGATGTGGTGGAGATCAAAAAAATATCCGATTCGGAGCTTGTGGGGTCTGGCCCTGAGGTCATTCAATATTTTATTGAGCTTCGGGGAATTGGAATTTTGGACGTCAAGGAGCTCTTTGGCGTGGAGTCGATTAAATCGTCCCAGAGCATTGATATGGTGATTAAATTAGAGGTGTGGGATCCCAATAAGCAGTATGACCGTCTGGGGCTACAGCAGGAGACGATGACGATCCTGGGGAACAAGGTGATTTGCTATTCCATCCCCATACGCCCTGGAAGAAACCTGGCCATCATTGCGGAGACGGCGGCCATCAATCACCGTCAGAAGAAGATGGGGTACAACGCGGCGGAAGAGCTGAACAACCGCGTCATCCGGAATATCAACCGCCGGCGCCAGGAGAGAAAACGCAATGGACTTATGTAAGGACTCCGCCACATAGAAAGGCGGAGTCTGGCAAGGCTATAGTTTGAGTATATATTGGAGGATATGTGAGATGATTTATGCAGGGATTGACCTGGGCGGGACGTCCATCAAGGGGGCGCTTGTAACGGACAAGGGCCAGATTCTCAGGAAGAAAAGCATTCCGGCAGGCGCCGAGCGCAGTCACCGGGACGTGGTGACCGACATGGCGAATCTTATCTTGGACCTGATGACAGAGGAAGGGCTGACGCCGGAGGAGGTAGCGTCGGTGGGAGTCGGTTCGCCGGGGGCCATCGACCCAGAAAAGGGCGAGGTGATCTTTGCCGCGAATTTTGCAGACTTTCGCAATGTGCCCATGCGCAGCATCATGGAGGAAATCTTAGAGATGCCGGTCTATGTGGACAACGATGCCAACGTAGCGGCCTTGGGGGAGAGCATGTTCGGCGCCGGAGAGGGATGCCGGAATTGTGTGGCCCTAACGCTGGGAACAGGCCTGGGCGGCGGAGTGATCATCGACGGCAAGATTTTTTCAGGGGCTTTCTACGGCGGCGCGGAGCTGGGACACCAGGTGATCGTCGTGGACGGTGAGCCGTGTACCTGCGGGCGAAAAGGCTGTTGGGAAGCATACAGCTCCGCAACGGCGCTGATCCGAATGGGGAGGGAAGCCGCCCTCGCCAATCCGGATTCATTGCTTCACTCCATCGCCGGCGAGGGACTCGCCAAGATGGAAGCCAAAACAGTCTTTGACGCGGCGCAGGCGGGGGATGAGGTGGCCCAAAGGGTTCTGGACGAGTATCTCAAGTATCTGGCCGCAGGGATCACCAATACGATCAACGTCTTTCAACCGGAAGTCCTCATTGTGGGAGGCGGCGTCAGCGCTCAGGGGGAAAAGCTGATGGAGCCCCTGCGCGAGTTGGTCCGAAGGGAGGTCTTCGGAGGGCAGGCGGATAAGACGCAGCTCCGGGCGGCCACATTGGGCAACGATGCCGGCGTCATCGGCGCCGCCATGCTTGGAATTGAATAATCGAGATGCGACTAGGAAAGCTGGGAATTCTGAGAATAGAGAATTTTCCAGCTTTTGTGGTTGTTTTTCACAATATAATAGTATATAATATGGTAAGAACTAATAAACGAGGGGACGCAAATGGATCATCAAGACCTGGCGGCGCGGCTGGGGGAGATTTTTCCCCAAGAGCGCATTCTTAGGGATGTTTTGTTAAGTCAGTACACGACGTTTCAGATAGGAGGTCCGGCGGATTTTATGGTGACGCCGGCCAATGAGGAGCAGCTCAGCGAGTGCTTAACCCTCTGCCGGCAGGAGGGTACGCCCATATTCGTCTTAGGCAGAGGCAGCAATGTGCTGGTGGGCGACGCGGGATTTCGCGGCGTCGTCATTCGAATCGGCGCGGACTTTCAAGGAGTTGAGTTTGAAGAAAATATGGTCATGGCCCAGAGCGGTATTCTGTTGTCCAAGCTATCCAGGCTGTTGTTGGAGAGAGAACTGGCGGGTTTTGAATTTGCATCCGGGATTCCCGGGACTCTCGGCGGCGCCATCTACATGAATGCGGGCGCCTACGGCGGCGAGATGAAGGATGTTCTCCTGGAAGTGACGGCTGTGGATGAGAATGGGGCTTACAGGAATTTGCCGGCGGAGGAGTTGGCGCTGGGATATCGGACTAGCCTTTTTCAGAGCAAGCCTTGGGTAGTGGTCAAGGCGCTTTTGCGGTTGGAGAGCGGGCAAAGGCAGGAGATACAGGAGAGGATCCAGATGCTCAATGAGCAGAGGCGGAGCAAGCAGCCTTTGGAGCAGCCGAGCGCGGGAAGCGTGTTTAAACGGCCGCCCGGACATTTTGCCAGGCA
>CAUFVC010000005.1:0-21577 GCA_959029275.1 uncultured Eubacteriales bacterium
AATCCCGGATATCTCTGAATTACCACGTCTAGATGATCCACATTACTCCCTCTCTGCGCTGCTTTATGTCCTGAGAGCATGATGCCAAACAGCGCACAGGCATAGCTCCATCCTGCTTTACAAGACTGCCAAGCTCAACGCCGCGTAATCTCCAATCTCATCCCCAAGACCTGCCGGGACGACGGTGCAATCTGCTAGACTCTGGGGCAGCGCTTCCCTGGCCAATTCTTCCATAATTCCGGGGATCATCATGTCCCAGCACCTGGCATACACGCTTCCTAAAACGATGGTCTGGGGATTCAGAAGATCGACCAAAATGGCTAATCCCCTCCCCATCCACACCGCGCTCTCTTCCAGTACAGCTCTCGCCGTCTCATCTCCGGCGCTAGCCGCCTGAGCGATGGATTTTGCTGTAAGGCTGTCCAGCTCCTTGATATCCTGAACCCACTGCGACTTCCGCCCTTGCTGCAAGCCCTCCCAGTACCGCAGCCTCCCCAGCTGCGCGATCCCCGAACCGCTACAGAACCCTTCAAAAGATCCAGCCTTTCCGTAGCCCACCGGTCCATAGTTTGACAGCCGGATATGCCCCACCTCACCTGCCATGCCGCTGGTCCCGGAAATCAAATGGCCGTTGAGAATGATGCCAGCGCCTAATCCCGTACCACACGTCAAAAAAATTATATTCTCCGCTCCCTGAGCCGCGCCAAATTTCCATTCCGCGACAGCACAGGCGTTGGCGTCATTCTCCAGTCTGGCGGGCACGCCGTATCGCGCCTGTAATTCCTCGACGATGGGGACGTCCTTCCACCCATACAAGTTGGGAGGATTCAGAATCACACCGGTACGGCTGTCCAGCGGCCCGCCACAGCTGATGCCGATGGATTCAGGGCGATATGTGCTCATCCAGGGATCCAGGATCCCATAGATCTTCTCTAGGGACTGGCTTGCCGTGCCTGTGGCAAATACTTCCTTCCGGATAATCCGCAGCTCGCCGCCTTCCTGGATCTGTCCCACCAAAACAGCGCATTTCGTGCCGCCAATATCTAGCCCTGCTATCTGCATGGATATCCCTCCATATCCTCCTTATGAAATTTGGCATAATACTAACATTATATACGGAGGAAAATTGATTCAAAATAGAGGATTCTGCCGTTTTTTTATAAAATTATGTTGTCATACTATTGTCGCTTCATCACGGTGCGATACCGTGTGGGGGTTGTAGCAATCACCTGTTTGAAGATGGCAGAAAAATAATACTCATTGGCAAATCCCACCTGCATTCCAATCTGTCCCACTGGCAAGTCTGTCTCCACTAGCAGGCGTTTAGCCTCTTCAAGGCGGATTGCATTCAATTTCTGAATGATCGTCTGGCCCGTAACGGATTTAAAAATTCTTGCCAAGTGGCGATAGCTGACGTTTAACGCATGGGCGACCTCGTCCACGCGGATGCACTGCGCATAATACTGCGACAGATACAGGAGCGCTTGATTGACTAGCGTCTCCTCCTGAGAGTAGTCGAAGGGTATGCAGGCCCCCAGATCAAAGGCGGCGCAAATTCCAAGCAGAAGCTGAATTAGCACACCCCGTTTAGACCAATCATTGTTAAGCGGCTGCGCGCCAAAAACGCGCTCAACTGGGTATCGCCCGGGCGATGGGTGAGGTTGTGATAAAATTTCTGCCACCTCCCCCACAGGATCCAGACTCCAGCGCAGACAAAAGCCATCGTCTCCCATCCCGTTGCAATTTCGGTGGCTGTGAATCATACCCGGTGGGATTAAAAAGAACTGACCCTTTTGGATTAAGAATTCTGTATCCCCCAGAGTTGTATAGAGCGCCCCCTCCTGCAAGTAATTGAACTCATACCATGGATGGTAGTGGGACTCATATGTCCAATCCCTGGGGTGGGCGGCATCTAAAACGTCCAGAAGGATGAGGGTTGAGCCGTCAAAGCGGATCGGCTTTCCGATCAAGCTGCGCAGCGCAAGGGCTTGCTTTTGTACCATCACATTCCTCTCCTAATACTTTGTATGAGGATAGTGTACCCCAATCTTTCAAAAAAGGCAAGCCTCTGGCAGACTATTAATTGGCGTATTCAAGCATACGTTTACGGTAATACATATAGTTTTCAAAGGACACTTCCTCCGGAACACCGTGATCGCAGGTGGGTATATAGCCGCCTCGCTTTCGCATAGCCGGCAGAATCGAATCCAGATGGCGGTCGATGGCTTCCCTGCCCGCGGCCAACACGCGCTTATCGATGCCGCCGGAAATGCGCAGATCAGGGTGCTGGCGCCCCACAGCGACTACATCACAGTCTGAGGCCACTTCAAAAGGACTCATAGAGTCAACTCCGATACTTTTATACAGATCAATGACACCGAGACAATTGCCGTCCGTATCGATCTGGAAATGGACCTTGCGGCTCTTGTCCAGATTGCGCCGCTGGATGTTGATGTACAGCTGCTGGTAGTAAGGAAACAGAAACTCTTTTATCATATCGGGGGAGATCAGCGATCCGCCCTTATAACAGATGTCTTCTCCAAGGAACACTTCATCGATGCTCACAAACTGTTGATGGTAGGCCGCCACTGCATCCGTCAATTCAAACCAGGTTTTCATACAGTCGTGGATCAGCTCCGGCTCGTCATAAAACTTATACAGCACCCCCTCCGGCCCCATGAGGCTGCGCAAATACATATAACCTCCCACCGAGCGTTGGACAATGAATTTTCCCTCTCCCGCGCCTGCAACGGCCGCTTGGATTTCCCCCTTCTGCCGCTCCATCCGTCCCTCTGTTTTGGGGTTTAGCCTCCATTTCACACACTCTTCCCACGTGCGAAAATCCTTGACAGGGTGATCCACATATTCCGGCATGAACCCGCTGCGGCGCCCTTTAAAGCACAGCACGCTGCGCCCCGAAGTATCCTGGACCAGCTCATATTTTCCCCGGTCCTCCAGCACCTTTACCTCAAAGGCCGGGTATAGAGCGCCTTCCGTCCACCCGGCTCCCAGCAGGGCCACCGTCGCCGGCTCATCATAGCCGAAGATGTCCTGAAGATACCGCTCATAGTCGGGAACCTCGCTTCTCGGTTTAAGGTACCCCTCCTGAATCCAGCGATCCAATACATAATAGCCAAACTCTTTCTGATAGATCGGCGCGTCAGGCGTAATATCGTAGAAAGCACGCATTTTTTTCACTGCCTGCGTCAAATTGTCTTGCATGTCCAAATCCTCCGTGATACTATATTGATACGATATACAATACCGCATCTGCTCAGAAAAAAACATGGCAGAAACAGACGAAAATATATATATTTCGGAGGTTCCCAATGTTTACTGACTACTGCTGCACCCACGCCCCTGTCATGTCAGGGCCGGCCGGCGTAATGAATATTTACTATGTACAAGCCGACGAATCGTACAATGTGGCCCATATCCCCGTGGACGATCATTGGGTAATGCTCCACACCATTGGCGGCTCAGGTCAGCTGCGGCTGGATAAGCAGGTCTACAATCTGGCCGCCGGCGACCTTCTCCTCTTTCAGTCGAGTACGGATTTTTACTATCGCTGTCCGGGACCCGTGTGGGAATTCTGGTGGTTTGAATTCACCTGCCCATGTCCCGCCCCCTTTTCCCCAGGCTATTATCATGTACCCCACGATGCCACACTGCGGATTCTGTGTCACGAAAGTCTTCGCTTCATGAAATCAGAAGATCACCTTGCCGCATCCTCCCTCTTTCTCGCGTACCTGGAGTATGCCTTGGCGTCGGAGCGCCACCGCCAGGACGCGGATCGCCTTCTATTCCTGGATCGCGTACAGCAGGCAGACTCCTATATCCGCCTCCATCTGCGGGATGTAACCGTTGCCTCCTTGGCAAAACATCTGTGTATCCATCAGCGCACGCTACAGACAAGCTTTCTGCGGTGTACGGGGCGCTCCCCTTCCCGCTACATCCAACAGATCCGGATGGAATATGCGGCCTACTACCTGCAAAATACAACCAAAACCATAGGCGAACTGGCCTTCGATCTCGGATATTCCAGTCCCTTTCATCTGAGCAAAGCCTTTAAACAGCATTACGGCGCCTCACCCAGCGACTTTCGGAAATCTCTGTGAAAAATTGAACTTGTATCTTTTCATTCTGCCAGATCTGCTGTAAAATAGAAGTGGACAAAACCGCAAACTATCATAGGGGTATGACGAAATGCACTACATCGATAACTGTCTGGAAGAATGCAATGTCAGTGTGGTAACCGCTTCCCTGACACAATGTGCAGGAAACTGGCAGGATTTAAATTACGTCCCTTCCTACAACAAATTCTACTATATTCTAAAAGGCGAAGGCGAATTGACCGTCGCCGGGCAAGTCTATCATCCAACGGCCGGCCAGCTCTTCCTCATGCCCGCCGGTCTTCAGCAATCGTATCGCACGACGGACGGCCCTCCCTATTACAAATACTGGTGTCACTTCCACGCAAAGGTGGGAAGCCGTAACCTCTTCGATCTGATCCAGACTCCTCTCTGTGTCACGATCTCCGATCCAGCTCCCCTCGCCGGCCTCTTTCAATCGCTCATAGAAGCCATGTCCCATGAGACGTACACCTCGCGCCTACATGCGCGCAGCGTCGCCACGGAGATTTTAGCCACCTATCTGGACGCAGCGGCCGCCGTCACCTGTCCCAACGACGATGTGGCGGAGAAGCTGTCCGCCGTCGTGGAGTACGTGAACATGCACCTTTCGGAGGAGATCACGCTGGAGACACTGGCCTCCCTGGTTCACTTTCATCCCAATTATTTTATCCGTTTTTTCAAACAAAATCTCGGCGTATCCCCCATGCAGTACGTCTCCAAGGCCCGGATTGACCATGCCAAAGTGCTGCTGAAGACCACCGATGAAAAGATCGCGGACATTGCCTCGCTCACCGGATTTCACGATCTATTTTATTTCTCGCAGCGCTTTAAAGAACAGACAGGCTTTTCTCCAACAGACTTTCGCAAACTATAAAAAGATACGGTGCAGCTCCCATTAGGGAGCTGCACCGTATCCTGCATAATGACTTCCTTATCTGGCGGCGCCAGTCCTTTTCCATGTAATCCTGTTACGGCTGGACAGTAACCTCCCACTCACGACCCTGGCAGATTACGGAAACCGTTGCCGGAGCGCCGTGCAAATGGCATTCCGTGAGCTTTCCCTCCGACCAGGCCAGGTCCACGGTTATATTTCCCTTTGCCAGTAAGCCCTTGACAGACCCTTCCCTCCATTCATCCGGGAGGGCGGGCAGGAGTAGGAGCTTGCCATCTTCACACTGTAGCAGCATCTCCGCGATTCCGCTGGCCGCGCCATAATTTCCATCGATCTGAAATGGCGGGTGCGCGTCGAAGAGATTGGAGTACGTACCGCCTCCCGCTCCATAGTTGACGTTTCCATCACCGACAAGCCGTAGCTGTCTCCGGATCAAGCGCAGAGCGCGATTTCCATCCCCCAGCCGCGCCCAGAAGTTGATCTTCCAGCCCAGGCTCCAGCCCGTTCCGTCATCTCCCCGGATTTCCAGAGTCTTACGGCAGGCCTCCGCCAGCTCCGGCGTCTTTCTGGGAGAGATCAGGTGAGCCGGATGTAAGGCATACAGATGTGATACGTGGCGATGATGAACCTCTGTTTCCTCCATCTCGTCATACCACTCCAACAGTTGTCCCTGGCTTCCTGTTTTAAAGGGCAGGAGCTTGGGGAGGGTCTCCTCCAATTCCGATCGGAATGCCTCGTCCACCCCCAGGATCTCACTGGCCTGAATACAGTTGCCAAATAGCTCTTTGATGATCCCCATGGTCATAGTGCTGGTCTGGGAGACGGAGCAGCGTCTGCCATCGGGGAGGTAAAAGGAATTCTCCGGGGATGTGGACGGCGCGCAGATCAGATATCCGTCCTGGTCCTCCACCAGCATATCCAGGTAGAACTGGGCTGCCTCCTTCATGACCGGATACCCGTGCTCCCGGAGATACGCCACGTCTCCCGTATACTCATAGTAATCGTATAGACTGCGGCAGAGCCATCCGGAGGACATGGGCCAGAAGGCATAGACCGCGCAGCCCGGATTGTGCAGGGTTCCCACCGGCGATGTCTTTCTCCACAGGTCCGTATTGTGGTGGGATGTAAAGCCCCTCGCTCCATAGTGATCCCGCGCCGTCTTGCGGCCGCTCTCCACCATCTCCTCCACCATGGTCAGCAGCGGTTCCATCATCTCCCTTAAGTTGCAGGGGAGAGTGGGCCAATAATTCATCTCCGTGTTGATATTGATAGTATAATTGCTGTGCCACGGCGCATTAAACTGCTCATTCCAGATCCCCTGGAGATTGGTGGGCTGCGAGCCCTCTCTGGATCCTGCGATGGTCAAATACCGCCCATAGTTGAAGATCAAGGCGGGCAGCGCCGGGTCGGATACGCCCTGCTCGTAATCTAAGAGCCGTTGCTCCGTAGAAACCCCGCCCCGATTGGCGGATCCCAAATCCAACTCCACCCTGGCGTAAAACGGCATATAGTCTTGGAGATGGGCCCTCTTCAGCTCTTCATAGGAAAGGGCCTTGGCTTTGCGCAGATTATCCGCACAGGCCTGCCGGTATTCCTTTCCATCCAAATAGGGGTGCCGGTTATAGCCATTGAAGCTAGTCTCGCAGGCGAAGTAGATAACGGCCTCCTTCGTGTGGCGAACCCGAAAACAGCCGCCGTCCGGCTTGTCCACGGTCCCGGAGGAAAGACTCACGCAGGCCGCCGCGCGGAACTGCACCCCCCGCTCCTCGGGTTTTTCAGAATAGATATAGGTCTGATCGGAGAATTGCCGCTCAAGATCCTCTAAAGACGGGCATTCTCCTTCCAAGAGCAGCATCTCTGGCTCTGTGATGAGATGTGAGTGAAGAGGGGACGTCATCCGCAAGGTGAAGGAAAACTCCTTCTCCCCGCTGAGCCGAAGGGCCAAGACCCGGTTAGGGTAGGACACAAAGGCCTCCCGGCACATGCGGGCTCCGCCGGCCTTATACTCCACAGTCGTAAGGGCCGTCTCCAGGTCCAAGGTCCGGGTATACTCCGTAATCTCCCCCTCCACGTCCACATCCAGCCACAGGTCTCCCAAGGGAAGATACGCCTCCGACCAATTGTTAAGACACTTCCGCTCAATGAGTTCTTGGGCCTCCGCCAGCTTTCCGTCAAGCGCCAACTGCCGCGCCTCCCGGAAATACACATCGCTGCCCGGCGTTGTCTCCATCCGGGGATATCCGCTCCACAGGGTATCCTGATTCAGAGCGATTCTCTCATACTCCGTGCGGCCAAAAACCATGGCGCCCAGCGATCCGTTTCCCAGAGGCAGTGCCTCCGTCCATTCTTTCGCCGGCTTGTGGTATCGCAGTATCGAGCTATCTTGATTCATACTAGTTCTCCTTTCTAGCTGCTAAATTATCACTATTATAGCAGAAATAAATCGAATGTCCATCTTTTTTACCAATTTTGCTTGTTCGAATTCGATTTCCGCCGTATAATAGACAGAGAATTATGTCTGAAAGGAGTTTCTACTATGCGAATCGAATCCATATCAGCGCAGCTGCGCAGCGCTGAGGCAACCGCTCTATTCCGGCAGCTGTACGGCCCAGACCGCGCCTCAGCCAACGCTCTTCGCTACGAGCACCTGGCTCAGAAATTTGTTGAAACCTTTGGCAATACAGAGTTTGAGTATTTTAGTTCGCCTGGCCGGACTGAGATCAGCGGCAATCACACTGACCACAACCACGGCAAAATAGTAGCGGGCAGCATTCATCTGGATTGCGTGGCGGTTGCCGCAAAAACGGATTCCGACAGGATTGTCATCGTGGACGAAACATATCAAGAGCGCTACGACCTGTCAGTGACGGATCTAACATCCAACGAGACCACAGGGACCCTCGCCCTGCTGAAAGGCCTTCTGGCCGGCTTTCGTGAACAGGGACTGGCTGTCGGCGGGTTCAATGCCTATGTGGCCACCGATGTGATCAGCGCTGCCGGCGTCAGCTCCTCCGCCTCCTTTGAAATGCTCATCTGCTGTATAGTAAACACCTTCTACCACGAGGGCGCTCTGGACGTGGTGACGCTGGCCAAGATCGGCAAATACGCGGAGAATCAGTATTGGAACAAACAGTCAGGGCTGCTCGACCAGCTATCCTGCGCCGTCGGCGGGATCCTCACCATTGACTTCGCCAACATCGACGCGCCGTCCATTGAGAAGGTGGAGTTTAGCTTCGACGCGGTGGGCTATGCACTTGTGATCGTCAACACCGGCAAAGGCCATGCGGATCTCAGCGCGGAATACTCCTCCATCCCCATGGAGATGAAGGCGGTTGCCGCGTATTTCGGATGTGAAACCCTGTCGGAGGTCTCGCTGGATCAAGTGCGCGACAACGTGGGTACACTGCGCGAAGCCGTGGGCGACCGCGCCGTACTCCGGGCGTTCCATTTCTTTACGGAAAACGAACGCGTCGAAGGGGAGATCCAGGCCCTGCGGGAGAATCGGTTCGAAGATTTTTTGGATCTCGTAACCCGCTCCGGCAATTCCTCCTGGAAATGGCTCCAAAACTGCTACTCCAGCAGCGATTGTCAGGAGCAGTCTGTAACCCTCGCCCTCGCTCTGACCGAGCTCTATCTCGCAAAACTCGGCCAAGGCGCTTGCCGCGTCCACGGGGGCGGCTTTGCCGGTGTGATCATGGCGCTGCTTCCCAAGGATGCGGTAGCGGACTACAGCGCCTACATGGAAAAAGCGCTGGGTAGCGGCTGCACATACCCCATGGGGATACGCCCCCTCGGTTCCATCCGAGTCCCGTTTTAAGTCGGCTGCATTAGAAGAAACCTATAGAACAGGGCTGTCGCTTCAACGATTCAAAAATCGGGAAGCGGCGGCCTCTTTTTTGTCATTTTCTGTCAACAAACGGCTGTATGTATGAGGCGAAAGGAAAAAAGAACCCCGTATAGGGGCTCTCAGAGGGCTTATTCGAGGTCAAGTTGAGTAAAGTCGATACTAAGATTTCCTAATGTGTGGACCTGGACTGCATCGCGGAAGGTGTAGGCTTCTGGAACTAAATCCTGGGCTAAATGATAGACTGTCACCGTCTCCCTGTCCGGATTCACAATCCAGTATTCTTTGACACCGTGGCGCAGATATAAGCTTAATTTGGTAACGTAGTCATGGGCCATATTCCCAGGACTCACGATTTCAATAATCCACGTCGGGGCGCCTTCACAACCGCGAGTGGACAGCTTGTCTTTATCGCAGATCACGCTGATATCGGGTTCTACAGCGTCGGTGGTTCCGTCTTCACTGTGGAGATAGACGCCAAAGGGCGCGGGATAGACTTTACACGGTTTGCCTTTGAGGTAATTTCTGATGTCAGCGGCTAAAAACATTAAAGTTTCCTGATGCTTCCGATTCGGCGGAGCCATGTAATAGATCTCGCCGGCGATCAGCTCCGCTCGAACATCTTCGCCCAGGGATTCCCAGTCAGCCAGGGTTGCTTTCTTGGATTCTTGTCGTGCCATAGGGCTCCTCCTGTTCTAAATATTACTAAAGTTTTGGTTTACTCTACTCCCCAAAATGTTATTCCCGCGCCTCCTTCAAGCCTGCGATAATCTCATTGTACACATCCATCTTTAGGCCCGATACCACCGATAAAATATTTTGCGGAATTCCCTCAACTCCGATGGCGGACACATCATACTGTCCCCCCGTCACACCTGTCCGGAATCCATATCGATTGAAAGCGATCTCCTGGATCCGTTTATCGTTCAGGGCATCCACAAAGCGCGATCCCGCGTCGCTGAAGGAAATGATGCAGTGGGAATTCCAGATGGTGGGGCTGGGGTATAGGATGCGCATCGAATCCTTGACCTGGGCGTACCCTTCCGGGTTCGCGTTGGCAAAATCGATGACGCTCTTCTCATAGTCCACGATCATAGGCTTTGCCCCGACGCCGGTTCGCAAATACAGGTCAAAGAGGTCCGCCGGCGTATTGTTCATAAACCCTGATTTGACGTAAAAATTAGAAAGCTTTGGCATAGTCTGCGCCAAACTGTCCTGGGTGACGTCGCCGCCGTTCATGATGGACGCCAAAAGGCCATAGTAGGTGGCGCCAGGGGAGGATGTCACAGGGTCCGTCGACGCAATGTTAATATTTCCATAGATGCTGCCGAGGCCAATGTCACTCCACTTCTTCCCCTCATTGATATAATCCAAAAGTTTGGGCATATCCGTCACGTAGTAAGTCCCACTGTCCTCCGTCACAATCCCTTCCCGCATGAATGCGTCAACCACCACGTCCCAGCTATAAAAGACGATAGGCGTGTTAAGCGCGATGGAGGCTTTCTTCTTCCCTAACCGGGGCGCCTCCCCCTCCGCCGCTGGCAGCTGGTAGTACTCATAATAGCGCTGGTCAGAGAAAAAGACAAAATCGTAATTTTTCGTCTGCCCGTCCAGCTCATAGGTCAACGGATCCTTAATCAACTTTCCGTTGCTCCAGGCATCATTCTTGACAACCAGGTTGTAGTCCTCAAGCAAGATCCGATTTACTTCTTCATCCGCCAAAAAATTCTCTTTTCCGCCGCCCACAGCGCCGTAGATGACGTCCCCCTTGGATGTCCCGCCGCTGATCAGACGGCTGACGAGAATCCCCGCGATGATAATGACAACAAAAATTCCGATTCCAATGCCGAGCTTCTTTCCATTTGTCTTCAACATATCGTCCCCCTTAAACCGTCAGATCCGTATCTTGGCGCGCGCGCTTCTTAAAATCCTCCTCTGTGAGAAGGCCGTCCTGCTTGCAGGCGTTGGTCATGACTTCCATCTCCACCGATAGATCCAGTATATCGTCCTCAAAAAGATTCGCATACTGCTTATCCATGGCCTTCTCAATATCGCCCAGGTACTTGCTCACCAATTGTTTCTGCTCTGGCTTGATCACGCCCCCCTCAATCCGCTCATATTTGCCGAGGATGCTGTCCAGCGTAGGCAAGTAGTATTTGAAAAACTTCCGAACCGCAGGGATATTTTCCGGCCTCTCCTTCAACTCTTTTAAAATGGCCTGTATGGTTTTGAGGATGGACGACGCTTGCCCTTTGATGCCGGGGTCACGGAGTTTCGCCACGTGCTGTTGGATCTCTTGTAAGTCTTCCTCTCCATCCCCCAGGATATCCGCCAGCTCCTTTTTACTGTATCCGGAGATGGCTATGGTCCCGGAAGGGCGAAACAGTACGGCGAAAATGACAAAGGCGGCGATGCCTAGAATTAGACTGATCAATAGGTTTTTCCCGAGGAAAAACACCGCGAGAAATGTGATGCCCGCCGCGACACCTGCAATAATATAGCGATTCTCATTCATGGCCGTCTTCCCTTCTAATTATATCCGCGGACAGCCTTAAATGCGGCGCGCAGATCGCTCTTTCCATCAAATACCTTGCCCCCAACCTCGTCCGCAATCATCTCCAGCTCTGTAGGGTCCGCGTCTCCGAACATGATAGAGTAGATGCCTACATCCTCATGGCAGCGCGCATACCGCTCCGCCAGCTCCTCCAACTCCGTCACATTGGATTCTCCGTCGGTCATTAAAACAATCGACAAGGTATAGGCACTGTCGTCATAGGCTTCGATCAGATCCAGCGCCTTGATCAGGGGCGTATAGATATCGGTTCCGCCTCCCACCTGTAGCCTTTGGATCTCCGATAACAGTGTGGCGCCTTCGCTCCCACTTCCGCCGAATGCATCCCCCGGCCAGCTTTCAAAGGGCAGGATGTAGATTTCATCTTTCTCGCTGAATTGTATGTAGTCCTCCCCCGCTTTGTCCTGGCTCAAGATATAGTCCATGGCGGCGTAGAGCTCACTCTCCCCCTTCCCATACATGCTTCCCGAGTAATCCAGGCAGAAGACCGTGACCGACGGCTTCCTCAGCTCTGTCTGATACAGCCGCATTGCGGCTTTGATTACATTGGAGGCGGGATAGTTGATGGGCGATAGATACTCATCCGTCAGGATTCCCCAGTCGGGGTTAAAGATCTCCGCATCCCCGTAGGGATTTCGCCCGCCGAACCCTGAGCGCCGACCTGTGGCCGCTAACGCCTTTTGGCCCTCGACGCTGAGCAGGTAGGATTGCAGCTTCTGAAATGTTACCAGCTTTTCCTCATCCCCATGGTCCACATAGGCGAAAGGGGCGTCGCTCAGGGACACGCCGTCCACAGGATACAGGAGATACAAGGGCTCCCTTCCCTCTTCCACCAGCTGCTGATTCAGGTGGATGAACGAACTCTCATAATTGACCATGGCATTGTACTCGCCGCTGATAAACAGCTGGCTCAAGTATTCCTCACTTCCGGAAGAGCGCTTGACTCCATTAAACAGGCGGATCAGCTTCTCCTGGAGCTGCGGGTCGCTGAGCATGGACTCCTCCAACACCTCCGGATTTCCCGCCAGAGTGCTCAGAAAGCCGAGATAGGCCGACGCCCCGCTGTTGGTCTGGGTAACGGACGGCATGAGGAAGGTTAAGTCGCCGGATTCCACCTTCGACACAATGTCCGCCATGTACACAGGGGTGTCCACAAACCCCAATTCCTGGGCCTTGCTCTTGGCAACGCCAAACACCACGGGACTGATAAAAGTCGCCTTCGCATTTGTCACCGACTGGGTCCCGTCCAGCATGTAGACCCAGATGGAATTGGACAGCCATGCGGCGTCATACGGACACGTTTCACTGTTGAGCGCGTCCATCATGTCCATGGTCGATGCCGTGTCAAACTCCACGTCCAGCTTTTGCTTCCTGGCAAAGTCCCGCAGGATCGCCGCGGCATCCTCATTCTCCGAACTGACAAGGATACGAAAAATACCCTTATCCCTCTCACTCCCCCGGCGTTGAATGACAACCGGCATCACCACTATCAAAATCAATACGGCCACGATTCCGATAAACAGCGCCGTTCCTTTTTTGTTGACCTCTCTCATGCATCCTCCTCACGCCTCTGCCAGCGCTTCCCCTCTCCGTACACAAAAAGTCCGCCTCGGGAAAATCTCCCTATAGGACAAGAATAGCAGGGGAACCGGTTCCCCCGCCATTCGATTCACTCTCCGTCTCAGCTTCGGATATCCAGCAATTTTTGCTTTAGCTCCGTCTCGATGCGGCCCAGCTCCGCCTCCGCTTCGCGCCGCTTCTGCCGGCCCTGATCTTGGATCTTCACCACCTCGTCCAGCGTTGAGATCAACTGCTGGTTCGTGTAGCGGAGAGTCTCCATATCCACGATGCCCCGCTCGCTCTCCTTGGCGGTCTCAACGGTGCCCTGCTTCAACATGTCCGCGTTTTTCTTCAACAGCTCATTGGTCATGTTGGTGACTTCCCGCTGCGCCTCCATCGCCTCCTGCGAGTGGGCGATGCCCAGGGCCAGAACCATCTGGCTCTTCCAGAGCGGGATCGTGTTGACGATGGACGACTGGATCTTCTCCGTCAGCAGCGTGCTATTCTGCTGGACAAGGCGAATCTGCGGCGCCATCTGCATGGAGATAACCCGGGTCAGCTCCAGATCGTGCAGCTTCTTTTCGAACCGGTCACACTGGGAGGCAAAATCATTGGCCGCCTGGGCGTCCTGGGGCAGATTTGTGGCCTTCGCCTTGTTCTGAAGCTCCACCAAAGTGGTGGCGCGCTCGTTGGCCAGCTTCTTCTTTCCCGCCACAATGTACATGGTCAGCTCTTTGAAATATGTCAGGTTCAGATCGTACATCTTATCCAGCATGGTGATGTCCTTCATCAGCTGAATCTGATGGTCCTCCAGCATACCGCAGATTTTGTCCACATTGACTTCCGCCTTATCGTACTTGGCTTTCATCTTCGAAACAGAGTTTCCGGCCTTCTTGAAAATTCCGAGGAATCCCTTCTCCTCCGGCTCGACAGAAAATCCCTTCAGTTCGACCACCAGATTGGTGATCATATCCCCGACTTCCCCCAAGTCCTTTGTCCGGACGCTCTCCAGAGCAGATTGGGAGAAATCTGCGATCTTCTTCTGGCTGGATGCGCCGTACTGCAAAACCACGGCGGAATTTCGGAGATCGATTGTCTCGGAAAATTCCTCCACCATCTTTTTCTCTTCCTCTGTAAAATTGCTCTCATCCATCTCCGTATCACCCTTTGGGATGGTGATCGCCGTCTCCTCCTCTGGCTCAACCTTAAGGTCAGGTCTGGGCGCTCCGTCGAGGGTCAGCGTGATCTTGTCATTCTGGCTATCTGCCATACTATAACCTCCATTTGCCGTGGCGGCGGCTAAATTTACCGTGATGAACGGTGCTTGCTTGGCATACGCCGTTTTTGAGCCTCCGTGCTCATTGCCTATGGCATCATTATACTGTATTTTATTTAAAATAGCAACCTTTCCGGCAAGGTTCCCAACAAATTTTCCTTTGCCTTGCGCCAATGCTATAGCAGGAAGCGAAATAGCTGGAAGACAACGGACGTGATGGGGTACAGATACTTCCGGCTGCCCGACAGCACTAAAGGCTCTACTCCCTCCCTCGTCTCATAGCCGCCCTCAGGGGTGACTTTCAGGGATTGATCCCACATGGCCAACATCGCGTCTTCCAGAGTCTGCGCAAATTCTTCTCCGTGAATGATCAGCATTGTCTCCGTGTCAAGATATGTGCTGCGCATGTCCAGATTGTAAGATCCGATAATCGATAGATCCTCGTCCAGCAGCAGCGACTTATTGTGCATGGAATGGATTCCCTGAAACTCATAGACCGTGATGCCCGTATTCAGGATCTTCTCTTTGTTGAAGATATAGTCGGAGGAACCCATAAAATTATCCCCACCGGCTACAGAATTGGTCAACATCTCATAGTCGTCCAGGTCGCTGCCTATGGATCTCAGCGCCGAATACATGGCGTCGTTGAGCACTGCGTAGGGGGTTTGAATCCAAACTCTCGATTCCGCTTCCTTCATCAATTGCGTCAGCTGATACCACACCCACGGCTCTTTTGACATTTTGTGGATGGGATTATAGATCAGGGATACCTTACGGGTGGGAATCGTCACCGCCGCATAATCGGTGTTCGGATCAAAGAGCTCCTTTCGCTCTTCCAGAAGGCGCTGATGCGTCTCCCGCAGACCGTCCGTTGCCTCCTGGAGCGCCTGCTCTTTTCGCTTCGGCACGCTGTCATACACAGTGGTACAGTCACCGCCATCCCAGAGGGAAGTGAAATACGCCTCAATCTGCTTCCACACGCTCCCCTCCTCCGGCTCTTTCCCGCTCCCATTGTAGATTAGCACATCCCGGTCGTAACTCAGCACATCAGGGTTATACTCCCCCAGGAAATAATTCGACGTATTGCGGCCGCCCAACAGCAGGAATTGATTGTCAACGCAGATGAATTTATCATGCATTCGGCCGATAAAGGTCCATGGCAGCAGGGGATTCGGAAAATTATAGAAGCGGATTTCGATGTTGGGGTGTGTGCCCAGCGCATAATTCTTCATATCCTTCCGCAGGCTTTTAATGCCGGAAAGGCCGTCCACCAAAATCTGAACCTTGACCCCCCTGTCGGCGGCTGCCAGCATCATGGAATACAATTCTGTTCCGCTCTGGTCCGGCGACATGTCGAAGGTGGAAAAAAGGATCCGCTCCTTCGCCTCACTGAGAATTTTGAGGCGATACTCCAATGCTTCCTGGCTTGTCTCCACCAACATGGCTCGATCGGTTCCCACCGTGTCGCTGTAGAACTGATCTGTGGAGAACGATTGTTGGAACTCCTGGCTGACTTCCGGGAATCGCGCAAAGGGCAGCGTTGCCCCTAAAATCATATAGAGCAAAAGGCCAAGCAATGAATACCCGATGATTCTTCGAACCCATCGTTTCTTAGGAGCCGGTTTCTTCATAGTCCATCCCTCTTTCAACGTGAAGCGCCGCTATATTATACAATCTTGATCTCAACCCAGTCCAGCACAGCGGCAAACCCCTGGATTTCCACAACATTCCGCCCGCTGTGCAGCGCCTGCGCCGGGATGGTCCAGGTGTGCGCCGGGCTGGCCGGAAGTGGCTTGGAAAGCTGGATATCCTTGACTTCCCGGCACTCCGTGCCATTGACCCATACGGTTTCCTCCCCTGTCTCCTGCTCCTGTTCTACGCCCAGCACAACATACGCCTGTTGGGTTTCGGCAGGCGCTTCTCCGATGGGAATCGCAAAGGCTTTTACCGAATGGGAAGTGACTGTGGCAGGAAGCAGATACCCGGCCGGCTCCCCCACCGCCCACGTATCTGAGTAGGTCACCACATGGCGGCGCGGTTTCCCGCGCAGGGTGGCCAGCTCGCCAACCTCACGCAGGAGCGTCGGATAGTTCTCCAGATCGTCCATACAGGTCATACAGTCAAAGTAATTAAATAGATACAGATCGTCGGCTCCCCTCGAGAGAAGGGCCATCGCCGCACCTCGCACCGTCTCCAGGGAATTGGTCTGTACCTTTTTCGAGGCAGGGTAGGCGCGGAGAAGGACCTCCAGCCCGGCTTCCAGCTTAACATCCGTCCCGTATAACAGCTGCTTCCAAATCTCAACCGGCATATCCGCTTCGCTTGTGGCCCAGAAAGGCGTGATGACCAGACGGCTGATCAGGCCTCGCCGCGCCCACTCCACAGCGTCGAGCCCCAGAGCTAACGAGGTAGCCGGCCTGGATGGCACTCTTGCGGACAATTCGATTCTGTGACCGCGCTTTGCCTCCCAGGAATCCAGCAGACGGCGAACGCTCGCCGTAAACTCTGTCAGCAGCGCCGCGCCTTCCTCCTCAAATCCAGGGCGGAAATGATATCCAAACCGCATCCAGTCCAATTCGAGGCCGTCGATATCGTACAATTCCATGATCTCTTCAATAAAGGCAAAATGCCGGTCCCGCACATCCTGCCTTCCGAAATCCAGCGCCCGGTCCGCCCAGCCTACATCGTGATACATGCTGCGGCGCGCCTCCGGGTGTACACGCCAGAACTCACTGTGAAAGGGATGCTGTTCATTGTTGACTTCATGTATGTCATTCATCCGCGTAGAGATCCACGGGGAGATACCGTCCTCCCGGGTTCTGGCAATCCAGTGCTGGAACACATTGTTTCCATTGCCGCACAGCCGATAGTAGTTCTGCATCATATTGTCAAAGCTCCGGCGGCTCTCTTCTGAAGGGAGAGCGGAGAAGAACGGTTGGCCGGGGCCACCCTCCGGATCGTATCCCTGCCAGATAGGTTCAAACACATGACTGTCATAGCTGGCCCGCATGGCATTGATGCTGAACAGCAGCTGTGAAACCTGAGTCCCCGCGTACTGGTCGATAAAGCGATTGATCTCCTCTTCCGTCACGTCCTCCACTTTCCGGCTAATAAAAAAATGGGTATTGTCAATATTTAAAATCATAAATTCACATCCTCTTCCCTGTAGATATTTTCCCTCAAGATTTCAAGTATGATACCACATTGCATCACAAAAATCAATTCATATTTGTGAAACTAACTGCAAAACCGATCCGTTCCCCACCAATCAGGAAAATTGCGGCAGCAACTCCACCAGCATCAATAAAAAAACTTTAATTGCAGCATTATATAATTCATTCCACATATTTTTACCTCGCAATCGGAGTACTGTGATGTATGTTCGAGTATATTATACTAGAGGATTTCAATATGGACAAGTGTATTTATGACTGGTACAAATGCTCTATATAAATTCTTGAAAATGTGTATATTTTTATGATAATAATTCTTGATTTCGTGCAAAACCTTCGTTGATAAACTTTTGATTTTGTGTTATACTAGAAACAGAAAATCATTGATTATGCTTTTTCGGAGGTACGCTGCATGAAACGGAAGATCTATGACGCACTTATCGAGTGGAAACGGGAGGACGCGGGGCATACCGCGATGTTGATCGACGGCGCCCGGCGTGTCGGCAAGAGCTATATTGCGGAAGAATTCGCGAAAGCCGAGTATCGGACTTACATTCTCATCGACTTTAACCGCGCTTCGCAGGAAATCACGGATCTGTTCGTCCATTATCTGAACGATCTGGATACTTTCTTCCTCTACATTTCCAACTACTATAATGTCAAGCTATATGAGCATGAAACGCTGATCATCTTCGACGAGGTCCAGCTTTTTCCAAGAGCGCGGGCGGCAATCAAGTACCTTGTGGCAGACGGACGGTATGACTATCTTGAGACAGGTTCATTGATGTCGATCAAAAAAAATGTCAAGGACATCGTAATTCCTTCCGAGGAACGACATGTCAAAATGTATCCGCTCGACTTTGAAGAATTCCTCTGGGCACTTGGTAACAATATGCTGATGGATCTTATCCGCAAGTGTTTCCAAGACCGCAAGCCAATGGGGCAGGCACTCCACAGAAAGGCAATGGATTATTTTAGACAGTATCTTATCGTGGGCGGCATGCCGCAGGCAGTCGAGGCGTATGTTCTTACAAAAGATTTTGACAGGGTTGACAGGGTGAAGCGAAACATTTTGGAGCTTTACCGTGCAGATATCATCAAGCACGCGGAGGGCTACGAGATGAAAGTCGAACAGATATTTGACCACATCCCCGCTCAACTCCAAAAGCGGGAAAAGAAATTCAAGCTGTCTTCCTTGAAGAAAGAGGCGCGTCTCCGCGACTATGAGGATGCGATATTCTGGCTGTCCGACGCAATGATCGCGAACATCTGTTACAATTCCACCGCACCCAACATCGGACTGAAACTCAATATGGATCGGATGACGCTGAAATGCTATATGGCAGACACCGGACTTCTGATCAGTCACTCTTTTGATGAAAATGGAATTGTCAGCGAGGAAATTTATAAAAAGCTTCTGTTCGATAAGCTTGAAGTCAACAAGGGAATGATCGTTGAGAATATTGTAGCGCAGATGCTTGTCGCAAGCGGTCATAAGCTCTACTTCTATTCCAATTCCTCTCGCAGCGACGCTTCCAGCCGAATGGAGATTGATTTTCTGATCGCAAAGAGCAAGATCAGCAACCGGCATAACATCTCCCCGATAGAGGTCAAGTCCAGCAAAAACTACACCCTGACCTCTCTGCAAAAGTTCTGTGCCAAATTTTACGAGCAGTTACACATTCCCTATGTGCTGCATACAGGCGATTTGAAAGAAGAAAATGGTATCACGTATCTGCCACTGTATATGACGCCTTTGCTGTAGCTTCCCCTTGGCTCAAATATCTCGAAAACGCGAAAATTAAGCGATAGAATGCACAATCCCAGCTCAGCGCCGAATCACGCATTCTACCGCTCTCATCCGCACTTACACAATGGCCCGAAGTCCATGGATACCCTCGATAACCCGGTCGCACCAGCCATCGAAGTCTGGGTCCTCGATTTGACTTTCAGGGTGGGCTGTCACATAGGAAACCGCTGCCGCAACTCCCTCCCGCATGGAAATCGACGCCGTAAATCCTGGCACGAAACGTTTCAGCTTCGCATTGTCAAAGACGATGGAATGCGCTTTATCGCCCAGGAGATTCCCCTTCATGTCATAGAACTAGCAGCGCGCTGGGGACAAAGACCGGCGATTCAGGGCGATCACCTCCCAGCCCCGCTCCGCCGCCAGCTCCACAACCGCACTGCTGATCACTCCCGTTCCGCCGATACACAGCGCTCTCATTGTCAACCCTCCATCTCAAAGATACATTTATAGTATCATACTTTCCCGCTTAAAAGCGAACCTTTACAGGATCGGTGTAATTATGTTTTTTGCCCCAAGGAACCTGAAACGTGAGGGTGCGATTCTCATAACGGTAGTCCAACGGTGTGTTGTCATACAGCGTTACAGAGCTTGGCGCGTCCACATCGGTGATCACCACCGGATAATCCACGCGCCAGTCCGCCAGCACATACCAATCCCCGCCACGTACAGTCACCGGCACGTTGCTCTTTTCCGGCCAAGGCCCCGGCTCCACCTCATATATCACATTGCCGTACCGCTCCATCCACGCCCGGATCTGCTTCATGCGGTAATAGTATATCTCTGGCAGCGTGCCATCCGCGCGCGGCCCTACGTTTGCAACAAAATGGCCGCCCCAGGACCTGGCCTTACCCAGTTCCCCGATCATCCAGCCAGCGGGCCGGTAAATCTCGTAGTCATTGTAGCCCCAACCGCCATCGGACAGACAGTGTATATACTGAAACCGTCCCTGTGGACGTATACTGGGGAAGCTGCACTCAGGACAGACAAAATCTCCGTACCCCCACCCCCGGTCGTTGCACAGGATTGCCGGCTGCAAAGCGCGCACTTCCTCAGGGGTCACCGCCATATTGCAACTCCCGTCGAACCAAAACATATCGATCTGTCCATACCGGGTTAACAGCTCTATAATCTGCCCGCGGCGATACGCTCTCTCGGCTTCCACAAATTCAGGCGTCATTTCCTTTGGTTCGCGTGGCTCAAAATCAATGCCTACCTGCTCATCCCGGGCAAAGGACATATAGTCCTGCTCCATGTGCCAATCTGGCGGCGAGTAGTACAGCCCTACGCGGAGATGATTTCTGCGGCAGGCTTGGACAAATTCCCCCACCAGATCGCGGCCCCCTAGCGTCTGTTTTGTGTTGAAATCGCCATATTCGCTGGGCCACAGGGCGAAGCCGTCGTGATGCTTCGTAGTCAGAATCGCATACTGGAAGCCCGCCTCCTTTGCAGCGCGCAGCCACTTGTCCGGATCGTAGTTCTCTGCCGTAAAATCTGTAGCCTGTTCCCAATACTGCCGCGGCGGCAGACAACCGGTGTGGGCAGCCAGCCCCCACATAGTCTCTCCCTCTTCATAGCTGTGGGGAGCTGGGCGCATCATGCCCCAGGACAAGTCGTTCATCCCACTGACGGAACTGATCCCCCAGTGTACAAACAGCCCTAGGCAGGTTTCGTCCCACCATTCTGTGCCGGGCCCCTGGTTTGCCGAAAAGCCGGAGGCGTCCGCTGTCACATTGCCGATCACCCGATGTTGCTCTTCCACGATTTTATTTTCACTCATGTTCTTCCTCCCATTTTTTATGTATTGCGGCGCATGAAGCTACCCTAATTGTACTGGCATTACGCATAAATTTCAAGTATAGTATACTCTAACTTTATAATTTGCTAAAATTAGATCCGCTCGTTGTGTTGCCCAGGCAATTATGGTATAATGGCCACAGAGAGCCGGGCCGGACTGTCTCTGACGGTCTGGCGAGCGAAGCGGAGGAGGTTTGTGCCATGCTATTTGAACACATCGGCGTCATAGGAGAACAAGCAGCCTATCAACCTGACCGGTATGTAGGCGTTCGCGGACATACCATCGCCTATATCGGCGATACCCCGCCGGAAGAGGACTTTGGCCAGCGCTACGACGGCCGCGGGAAGATCCTTCTGCCAGCCTTTGTCAACGCGCACAGCCACTCCCCCATGACATTGCTCCGGGGATATGGCGAAAACCTTGCCCTGGAAGACTAGCTCCAGACCCGCATCTTCCCCTTTGAGGCCGAGATGACCGGGGACGATGTGTACTACAGCGCTATGCTCGCCTTTCCGGAGATGC